>JANNXL010000215.1:0-2269 GCA_031409575.1 Hyphomicrobium sp. | reverse complement strand
GATCCCAATCGGTTAGGTTGACCATCCACATCGCGGCATCAAAAAGCCCGTGATAACTCCCCTCAATCAGGATGTAGCTTTCCCGTCCAGTATGTGCACGCGCAAGGCGCAAGGCAGCCATCACGGCTTCGGTGCCACTGTTCGAAAATCTGACGAGGTCAATGGTCGGCACCATTTTCGCCATGCGGTCGGCGACGATCAACTCGCGCTCGGTTGACAGTGCGAATACGCCGCCAACCTGCATGCCGTTGCGGGCCGCTTCGTCGACACGGTCATCGGCATAACCGAGAATTGCCGGGCCATAGCCGAGGCGGTAGTCCACGTAACAATTGTTGTCGATGTCCCAGGTCCGGCCGCCCTTGCCATGATGGACATAGATTGTGCGTTCGTCGCCCCAGTAGCGAAACGTTGACGCGACGCCCAGCGGCAAACGCTTCAGCGCTTTCTGAAAATGGGCGTTTGATCTTGAAAGGGTCCGGCCGTTGCGCATGACCATGGGCACTATCCCTCGTTGAGATTCCGCGGACCGGTGCGCGTTCTCATCAACCCGCGTACTGCTTTACGGCGGCCTTCAAAGCCATTTCGCCGGTTTTTGATTGTCTTGTCAATCAAAATGACTGGGGTGATTGGTGCATTTTCTTGCTTTTCTTGTGGGCTCGCATCTGCGAGGACAGACAAAACAACACACAAGGTCTGCACTCTTCCATGGCTCCGTTGGTAAAAACAAAGAAATCCACGCCTTTGCCGCGCAAGGCCACGCGCCAGTTCAGGCAACAGCAACTGATTGAGGCAACGATCGCGGCACTTGCACAAAAGGGGCAAACGCGGCTCAAATTGCAGGACGTCGCTGAAATTGCAGGCCTATCGTATGGGCTGGTCAACTTTCATTTCGAGACCAAAGAAAAGCTTTTGAACGAAACGCTGCGTTACCTGTCGACAGAGTACCGGGCCAACTGGGAGCAGGCGCTTGAGGCGGCCTCTAAAAATCCAGCGGCGCAGTTGAACGCGCTGATCCAGGCTGATTTCGATGAGAAAATTTTCACGCCCGTTCGCGTGATGGCTTGGAGCACCTATTGGGGCGAAGCGCAGAGCCGCCCCGTCTATCTGCAACAGTGCGGCGCCAACGATCTTGAATACATTAAAGTGATGGAGGGCATCTGTGCGCGATTGATCACCGACACGGGCCTTCCGTTGAAAGCCGACCGGGTCGCGCGCGTGATCCGCGTGACGATCGAAGGGGTTTGGCTCGATATGATAACAATGAGCCAGCCGTACGCCCGCAAGGAAGCGCTGCGCACCGTCTACACGTGCGCGATGGCATTTTTCCCGAAATACTTCGACGGAAACGGCTTTAAGAAGTCGTCCGCTTGAGGGGCAAAAAGTGCCGCAAACCCGATGACCATGACCCTCTACACAACTTTTGGCAGCAGCGATCTGGCGAGGTCGATTGCCTTCTACGACAGCCTCTTTGGTGCACTTGGCGTGCAGCGCAGTCCGGGCTGGACCAATGGCTGGGCAGGCTGGGGCCCATCCTACGACGACGGCGTCAGTTTCTGGATCTGCAGCCCGTTCAACGGCAGTGCGCCAACTCCTGGCATCGGACCGATGATCGCCTTACGCGCTGGCAGCGCCGCCGAGGTGCGGGCCTTTCATGCCGCCGCCTTGAGCCATGGCGGCACCGATGAAGGCGCTCCTGGCACACGCCCCTGCTACGAGCCAAGCTTTTATGTTGCCTACGTTCGCGATCCCGACGGCAACAAACTCGCCTGCGTGTTTCATAGGTATGAGGGGGAGTGAGGGGGAGTGAATGGGTGGGGCCGCAAGTGTTAGGAACCTGACCGGCGCGGGCTGAGGGGAAGTGCCTGTGGGATTGGGGCAGGATTGAGCATCGGGTGTAGCGCGCGTCCCCTCTCGCCGTCCTTAGCGGGGTGAGGGTGAGGGGCGGCCGCTTGCTCTAACGACCCTCAGACCGCGGTCGTTGACTGAGCTTAAGCTGACGTCGCCGGCGCGCGAGCGAGCGACACGGAGGGATCGCGTCGCGATTGACCCTGTGCGGACGTTCGCGGAGACCGCCAGGACCGTCGCCATTTCATTTCGCTCCGGTTTCGTGACGTTTGACTGGCAGGGCGTATTTGATAGGTTTGAAGACATGAAAAAGAAAATTTCAGGTGGTCTTGTACACGAAGTACCCGCTGACTTAGTCAATGCACTGACTGGAAAAAAAAACATAACTGGCATATGGGAAAGCCTCACACCCATCGCCCGAAAC
>JANNXL010000214.1:0-9467 GCA_031409575.1 Hyphomicrobium sp. | reverse complement strand
CATAAGGGCACTACCCGCGGCCACTGACGCCAAACCCGATCTCAAAGCCCAATGCACCGCCATACCCCTTATTCAGCCCTTCGCGGCCCACACCGCGCTTCTTCAATGCTCGCTACATTATATAGAGTCGCCTTATGTATTCAGCATCTTACATGATTTTAACGCCAAGCGCGGCGCTATGGGTGGCCAAACTGGCGCACCAGACCTGCATAACCGGCATAAACCGGTTTTGAGACTTTGAGACGTTGAAGGCCGCATCATCGGGCTTCGGTGCCGGCCCGTGAAGCCGTCTTTGGGTCGTTACCTTTGCCGAGGGCGCGATCGCGCGATGGCTTAAGCTCACTTTGGCCAATCCCACGGCGCGGCGTAAGCACCGAGACCGCTCTGCGATTTTGGGCCTGACAGCCGCTTTCCGCACAATCTGAGATCGGAACCTGCCGTCCCCACGGGACGATCATGATCCGCTGCGCGGCAACCCCATTGGCGATCAAGCGCTGGCGCACAGCTTCGGCGCGCGCTTCCGACAAGTCGTCCAATTCTTGCGAACTGAGCGGCGGGTCGTCGGCGTGGCCTTCGATGGTAACGTTCCACTCGGGCCGCTTCGCCAGCCATTTCGCTTGAGCCGCAAGTACGGTGTGCGCGCGCGTTCCAAGTTCTGCACTGCTGGCGCTGAAAAAGACGCGGTCGCCAGCTTCGGTCAGGAACTGCTGTTCAGCTGTGCCCGGTGTAGGCCGGCTGCTCGCACCTGTTTCAGGATCCGGTTCACTGCCGGTACCGATACCGCCTAGCGTGCTGCTGTCCGCATCCGAATTGGGGCCAGCTTTGTTGGCGGCTTCACCGTCAGAAGCTTGAACGGTCTTTTGATTTGGCGCGGCTGTGTAGAGCTGCCCCAAATGGCGGCGCGCATCTGCTGCACGCGGGCCGTCGGGATCAGCATCAATCGTTTTTTCAAACAGACGCTGAGCTGTGGCGAAGTTTCCGGCATCCAAGGCCTGCAGAGCCTGGCTGTACAGGGTTGGTGCCGTTGATTGGCCAGCCTCACCTGCTTGCTCGCTGCCGCGACGTGCCGGTGTCTGATCAGAAACGCCGCTTTTTGATTTAACATCTATTGTGCCGATGAGCACTTCATCGGAGGGGCCTGCCAAATTCATTGGTGGGCGCGGCGCTTGCTGCGCTTGCGCAGCGACGGCCATCAGAGCGAGCGCAGAAAAACTGGCTAATAGCCCTCTCGGCACTGCCAAGCAGATCTTATACTCAAACAGGACGCCAATGCGGCGCATCGTAAGACCTTTACCAACTGGCCCCAGCACATTGAGATAATGGGTATCCGTTTAATACGGCCAAACTTTGCCGCAAAGCGCTGCCGCTGCAGGTCAATCTAGAGCGCTTTTCGATCTGATAGAATCAGATCGGCGCTCTAGGCTTTTGTTTTTGTCGCATTTTCTACGATGAACCGGGATCAACTTCTTCGGAAAATGCTCTAGGTAAGAGTTCGGAGCGTTAGGCCGCAAGCTTAAGAGGCGGCGCGGCTGTTTAGAACCGTCTGCGCGCGCCGGTTCTGCGACCAGCACGAGATGTCGTCGCAAACTGCAACAGGGCGTTCCTTGCCGTACGAGATGGTGCGCAGGCGCGTTGCGGCGATACCGTTTTGAGCCAGGTAGTTGCGTACGGTCGTGGCGCGGCGGGCACCGAGCGCTATGTTGTACTCACGCGTGCCACGTTCGTCGGCGTGGCCTTCTACCGTGATCGTGAACTGAGAATACTGCTTCAGCCACTGGACCTGCTTATGCAGGATGCCTTGCGCTTCGGGTGTTAAATCCGAGCTGTCGGACGAGAAATAGACGAGGTCACCAACGTTGACGCTAAAATCGCGCTGCGTGCCGGGCGTAACCGGCCCCTTGCCGTCACGGCCCTGGTTCAGGGCCGTTTCGGGGTTTGTTTCCTGGTTGGCGCATGCGCCCGCAGCCATAACCGCAGCCGTCAAAAACACAGCGCGGATCAATTTTGTGATTTCCAGAGCCGCCATGGCCGGTCCTTTCGAGGCTCGACGGGCGGACTTCACCCCCGGAGCCAGTCAACGTTCGAATCTTCAATCGTTCGAATACCTGAGCGTTCGTACCAAAATGTGGCCGCTACGGGTGACGAAAGAGACAATAAACCCCAGCAATATGACGCACCTAAGCCAATAACGACAGGCGCCGGTGCCCAAAGGCAACTGGGGCTAACAGCCCAAAACATGGGCCAAAACATAGGCATGTACAAAACAGAACGGGTTGCCAGCGCGACGCGTTGGCAACCCGATCATGCAGTGCACCGTCTGAAACAGCTGCTTCAGACGAAACTCTTAAGCTCTTAGCGAGCCTGGCCAGCCACGGGGGCTTCAGCGCCGAGCTTCATGGGAGCTGCTTCTTCGCGGCGGCAAGCGCCGAGAGCGACAGCAACGATAGCAGCGGCGAGAACGATTGCGCCCTTCATAGTCATTTCTCCTGTGTTGTCCCGGCTTGCACCGGATGTAAAATTAGTGAGCTACTTGAGCAGCAGCCGGAACTTCAGCACCAAGCTTCATTGGTGCTGCCTCTTCACGACGGCATGCACCGAGAACAACCGCCACAACTGCGGCAGAAAGAATAATCAGCCCCTTGATACCCTGCATAATCAATCCTCCATAAGCTGTCTCGGCACCGAGCCGACTACTGGGGTACTGGCATGGCCTGATTTGATCAAGATAAGAGGGGCCAAAGCCACTGTTTTCCAACCGTACAGATGCGAAAATGCCACGCAGTGATCTAAGCTCCTCTCTCCTCGGTTCGATACCGGTTAACACGAGAGAAGATATTGTTTTTACTTAACAAATTGGAGCCCCGTTACGCAGGGGCATAGGGCAGGACTATAGGGGTAAAGGGTTAAATCGGGGTAAAGCCACGCCTCAATTCAACACAGGCCCCCATGCGGGATCGGACGCAAACGACGGGGTCTGGACCACTTTCTCGTTGTATCCAGTCAAATCGACCGAGAAGATTCGCGCTCCAGGCGAGCCCTGATCTTCGCGAAAGAACATCAGGACGCGCCCATTAGGGGCCCAGGTTGGCCCCTCGTTGTGGAACCCTTCCGATAGGATTCGCTCGCCTTGGCCGTCCGGACGCAGCACGCCGATGAGGAATCGGCCGCCCTGCTGCTTGGTAAATGCGATGTAGTCGCCGCGCGGCGACCAAACAGGCGTCGAATAGCGGCCTTCGCCGAAGCTGATGCGATGCGTGCCCGAACCATCCGAATTCATCACATAGAGCTGCTGGGTACCCTCGCGGTCGGATTCGAACACGACCTGGCGGCCATCGGGTGAATAACACGGCGCGGTGTCGATCCCCGGCGCATTGGTCAGCTGCTTGGACTGCTTGGTGCGCAAGTCCATCTCGTAGAGATCTGAATCGCCGTCGGTTTGCAGGCTCATAATGATGCGCTGGCCATCGGGTGAAAAGCGCGGCGCAAATGTCATGCCCGGAAAGTCGCCCAGAACTTCACGCTGCCCAGTGTTTAAATCCATAAGCAATACGCGCGGCTGATCACGCGCGAATGACATGAAAGCAATTTCCTGGTTCGTCGGTGAGAAGCGCGGTGTCAGAACCAACTCTTGACCCTGCGTGAGCAACCGCACATTGGCACCGTCTTGATCCATAATGGCGAGCCGCTTGATACGTTTCGTCTTGGGGCCTGTTTCATCGACGAACACAACACGCGTGTCGAAGTAGCCCTTCTCGCCTGTCAGGCGTTCATAGATTTGATCGGCAATAATATGCGCAGCGCGCCGCCAACTCGCCGCCGCGACGGCAAAGCGCTGTCCGGCAAGTTGTTTGCCAGTGCCCGTATCCCACAAGCGGAATTCAGATGTGATGCGCCCATCCGCACCCCGCGTGACACGCCCGACCGACAGGGCATCGGCTTTTATTTGACGCCAGTTGTTGAAGTTGGGCAGCGCATTCACGTCGCGCACTTGTTCCAAGTACGAGGCGCGATCCAGAGCGTCGAACAACCCTGTGTTGCTGAGATCGGCTGCAATGACGTTTGCGATGTCAGTCGAGAGTTGCGGATCTTCGCCGAGAAATTCCGGGATCGCGATTGGAATTGGCGCGATATTGCCTTGTGTCTGCGCGCCTTTGAGCTGCGCGTGAGCTGAGGGAATCGCACATGCGATCGCTGCTAACACAACAACCGCCATGCGCAGCGCGCGAGCCTTAATGTTTGAAAGTCGAAACGAACGTATCACGCGTGGTCACCTGTGAATTGCTGGGAGCGGCAGGTGACGTGCACCGAGTGTCCGCATTCGTTGATTGGTGTGCCCTATAGCATCTGGCGGGGATCGAAATCCCATTCGATCTCCCTCCAGGCAGCATAACTGTCGGGCGGCAGTGTGAACGGCTGGCAGTTTTTGACAGCACGCATCGCAGATTCGACCGCAAGCCCTGCAAAGGCTCCGGTGCCGGGGTTCACAACTTGTGGTTCTCCCTCTAAGCCGCCATCGGCGCGCAACCGCCATTTGAGCGTGACGACGGGCGTCTCGGTTCCGCCACCGCCGCCGGGCAAATTCCAGCAGCGCGCCAGCTGCGCCTTGAGTTTGCCTTTGAGCAAATCCTGCTCGCGCGCTGACAGCACGGTGTCGGTGCCGCGTTCCGCACCCGCCGTCGGACCCTTGTAGTCGGTTGGCTTCGTGGGCGTCGATGACGCCTGTGGAGCGCCGCGCTTCGACGGATCTTTGTCGAGGAGCGCCGCCAGCTTGTCGGCTTGCTCCTTGGCGTCTTTCTTTTTCTTTTCTTCGGCGAGCTTCTTTTTCTTGGCCTCCTCGGCCCTTTTCTTTTCGTCCGCCTTCTTTTTCTCGTCGGCTTTTTTCTTGTCGTCCTCGGCCTTCTTCTTCGCTTCTTCGAGTTGCTTTTGCTCTTCGATTTTCTTCAGTTCGTCCGGCGTCGGGCCAGGGGCCGGCGTTGGCTCGGGTGGAATGGCTGCGAGCTTTTCAGCGATCGGATCAGGGGGCGGCGGCTCCGCAGGTTTGGGCGGCTCGGGCGGAGCCTCGGCTGCTTTCGGCTCCGGCGGCGGGGGCTCTGGCTCGGGCGGCTTCTCCGACGTGACCGGCTTTGGCTTTTCAGCCTCTTTCTTGGAGATGTCCGGCGTGGGTTCGGTCTCTTTGGCCTTGGCTTCAAGTTCCTTGGCGTTCACATCACCTTGCTTCAGGCGCAGCAATTCGGATGGTGTAATCAGCGCAATCTCGACAGCTTCTTCCTGCGGCGGGCGAAGCGCTGCTGTCGCGTTCATCACAAACAGCGCCCACAGCAACAGCCCCGTATGCAGCAAAATGGAAGATATCAGGCCGGCGTGCATCTCAGCATCAGCCTCCGCCTTCGTTGTCCGTCAGGAAAGCGACCTTCCGGAAACCGGCCTCACGGATCCGGCCCATCATCTTCATCACCAGGCCATGCGCGACAGCGCGGTCACCTTTGATCACGATCTGGTCTTCGACGCCGTTTTTGGAGATCGCCTTGAGCTTGGCGGCCAGTTCTTCAAGCGGAACCTTGGCTTCGGCAATGTAGATGTCGCCCTTGGAATCGATCGAGACCGTGATCGGTTCCTTGCTCGACTGCAATTGGTCACCCTTCGCTTGCGGCAAATCCACAGGAATGCCGCCGGTCAGCATGGGGGCTGCCACCATGAAGATGATCAGCAAAACCAGCATCACGTCGACCATCGGCGTGACGTTGATCTCGCTCATAGGGGCGCTCTTGCGGCCGCGGCGGCGGCGGCTGCCGGCTCCTCCGGAGGCCTTGAGGCTCGCTCCCATAACTAGCTCCTAACGTCGATCTGACGTGACACGATGGCCGCGAATTCATCGGCAAACGCTTCCAGACGATGGCTGATCTGCGCGCTGTCGGCTTGGAATTTGTTGTAGAATACCACGGCCGGAATGGCGGCCATGAGGCCGAGCGCGGTTGCAAACAAAGCCTCCGCGATGCCGGGTGCCACGACCGCGAGGCTCGTGTTCTTCGACACGGCGATGGCCTGGAAGCTCGTCATGATGCCCCACACGGTGCCAAAAAGTCCGACAAAGGGGGCTGTCGAGCCGACGGTTGCCAAAAATAGCAACCGCCGGTCGAGCCGTTCCATCTCACGGCTGATGGTCACGTCCATCACCTTTTCGACGCGCAATTGAATGCCGCCCATGGCGCGGATGTTGCCCTCGACCGAGCGCTTCCACTCGCGCATCGCAGCGACAAACAAAGCCGACATGACAATGGTTTTGCCGCGCGACAGGCCGTTGTAGAGTTCGTCCAGCGATTGGCCGGACCAGAAGGTTTGCTCGAAGTTATCGGCTTCGCGGCGCGCCCGGCGGAATGCGAATAGCTTTTCAATGATAATCGCCCATGACCACACGGACGCAATCAACAGTCCGATCATGATCGCTTGCACCGTCGGCGAGGCGTGAACAAACAACTCTATGAAAGACACGCCTTGCGAGGCCGGAGCCATCGGAGCTGAGGGAACGTCTGCCGGATTCATCTGGTCAACCGCTGTTGAAGGGCCGCTATGGGACGCAACGCACTGGTACTACTGACGGATGTTTTCACACCAAAAAGCGCCGCAAAGGGGGACTTTGCAGCGCAACTCTCTACCACTGCTTGTTGCTGTGCAATATGACCAAACAGCGGCTTATCTTCCCCATGAGACTTGAAGATATCCCCCGATTTAGGAGAGATAGCGGCAGGTGAGCAGGGCTTGATCAGGTTACCGCCAAATGCATTAGGATTAGCCATACTGCGGCGTCTGGCTGGCACATGATCCCCCGCTCAAGTCGCACGTCCACCCGCGCATTGCCCATGTGCGCTTATCGGCCGATTCGGCGGCCAAGCCGATGAACAGTTTCGCCATCGATCTTTGACCCTTTTTCGCGCGCCGGGATCGGCTATACCGCGACACGTTTTGAATGCGAGCGCGCGGAGGCAAGGTCATGGGCGATCAAGACACTGACGACAGCAATCACGGCAAAACTGTTGCCGGAGCGCTAATCGCGCGCGGCCGCAAAGGCTGGAAGGCCTACGATTGGCTTGATCGTGCGCGCTGGCTGTTCCAGCAGCTTTTCCAAACCAAAGCCGAAATGGCCCTGATGGCGGGGTCAGTGGCCGTTGTCGGTGGCGTGGCTGGGGTCACACTCCTTGACGCCGTAGAGGCGCGGCGCATGGCACGCGAAGCCCCGCAAGCCGTGGAGAGCGTCCGCTCCACGGAAAATTCGACCGTCTTTACGATCGAAGGCCGTGACAAGGCCGGCAGGCGCGGTCTGTTCGATGTGGTCGTCGCCAAGAAGGAATTCTTGTGGGTGAAGGGCAGCGCGGAGGAACTCGAAAAAGAAGGCAAGGTCTTCAAAGGCCAGGACATTGCGACCGCAATTTTCGATGGCGAAGTGACGGCGGCATTGGCCGGTGCCCGTGAGATCATTGCCGTTGGCACCGCGTCCCAGGAAGGCGATTCAGCTCAAGAAAAGGAGCGGGCCGGGCGGCGTGCAGAGGCCACGGCCGCGCTATCGAAAACCGCGATTGCCGCCGACATGCCGGTGTGGAGCTTGAACCTGGGCCAGTACCGCGATCCGTGTGCAGCGTGCGAAACCGGCGGCACCAGCTGGCAGCGGCCGTTCATTGTGGTGGCTGTCAAGAACATGGAAGACGGCACCAATCTCGGCGAGGCGCTGGCTGATGCCATGACTGGCAAAACCACGCTGCCCAGCCCGGCGAGCTATTCAGCGTTTGAGATGAGTAAGGTGCGGTAAAAAAAACCGTCATCCTCGCGACTTGAGCGCATCAGCGCGACCGGCGCGGGGATCCAGCGTCATGTGCGCCGGTGGCCTTCGATATGTTGTGTCTACGACAACTCGTGTGCTGGGCCCCCAAAACGCCTCGCGAACTCGCCGTTTTGAGGATGACGGGTTTTTCTATTTTCTCCTATTCAGACCCCTTACCCACCCAACTCAATCTTCGGACAGCGGTCCATGACCACGTCGAGGCCGGCGGCTTGGGCTTCTTGCGCGGCAACATGATTGATAACGCCGAGTTGCATCCAGATGGCCTTGAGGCCGAGACGTTTGCGCTCGGCGATGGCATCGCGAGTCACGTCCAATGCGGCGTCGGAATTGCGGAAAATGTCGACCACATCGATGGGGCCGGGAACATCGGCGAGTGTGGCGTAAACTTTTTGACCGAGCAGCTCTTGGCCCGCGAGGCCGGGATTAACCGGCACAACTTTGAAGCCGCGACCTATCAGAAACGCCATCACATAATGGCTCGCCCGCGCCGGATTGGCGCTGGCACCGATCACCGCGAAACTGCGCGCGTCATCCAGCACGCGCCGCACAACATCATCGCTGGTGATTGGATCGCTCATGACGCAG
The DNA here is from genome assembly GCA_031409575.1 of Hyphomicrobium sp. GTDB lineage: Bacteria > Pseudomonadota > Alphaproteobacteria > Rhizobiales > Hyphomicrobiaceae > JANNFX01. The sequence goes on along the minus strand of JANNXL010000214.1, from coordinate 1,048 downwards.
CTTTGGACAGATCGAGGCGGCCTGCCTCGTCAAACGGAAAAAACGGATTGTACGCCACTTCCCAAAGATGCCCGTCGGGATCGGCGAAGTAGCCCGAGTATCCGCCCCAGAAAACTTTTTGAGCGGGTTTAAGAATGCGCGCGCCACAGGCTTTCGCGTGCTCAAGCGTTGCATCAACTTCGGCTTCACTGCGGACATTGTGAGCCAGCGTGACGCCGGAAAAACCCGAACCGGTGTCCGCTACGTGCGCATCTTCGGCGAGCGCGTCACGGCCAAACAGCCCAAGCACGACACCGCCAGCGTCCATGAACGTGACAGTGTCTTGAGAAGCGGGAGACGCCGTGAAGCCAAGTGCTTCATAAAACGCACGCGCCTTGGCGACATCGGCCACGCCCAACGTCACGAGGCTCACGCGCGGCTCCATCATCGGATCACTCTTGGTTCCAGTTGGGGTGGCGCTTGGCGAGGAACGCATCGATGCCTTCGATTGAGTCTGCTGCCATCATGTTCGCCACCATGACTTCGACGGCGTGCTCGTAAGCGACCGCCAGCGGCTGTTCAATCTGTTCATAAAACGCACGCTTGCCGATGGCCACGGTGGCCGCTGGCTTCGACGCAATTTTGCGCGCCATGCCGAGCGCTTCCGGCAGCACTTGATCAGGCGGCACCGCGTGATTGATCAGGCCGTAGTCTGCGGCATCGCTTGCCGCTAGCATTTCGCCCAGCAGCAGCATTTCCATCGCCCGCTTGCGCGGCACGTTGCGCGACAACGCGACCATGGGCGTTGAACAGAACAGCCCGATGTTGACCCCTGGCGTACAGAACTGCGCGGTGTTGGCAGCCACCGCGAGATCACACGCCGCCACCAGCTGACAGCCCGCAGCAGTCGCCGTGGCGTGAACAGCCGCGATAACGGGTTTCGGACACATCACAATCGCCTGCATGAGGGCAGCGCATTCGTTCATGGTGGCCAAGAAGAAAGCCCGCCCGCCATCAGGGTCCGCACGCCGGGCGTTCATTTCTTTCAGATCATGACCTGCACAGAACG
>JANNXL010000213.1:0-2786 GCA_031409575.1 Hyphomicrobium sp. | reverse complement strand
GTTCAATCGGCTGTTTGGCAAGTGCCTGCCAGAGGCGCTGCTCGCGCGCGCGCATCGCCAGCACCGCTAATTCTTTGCCGCCTGTGGACACTGAAACGTAAGCGCCAGCTGCATTAGGCTTGGCACCAGGGACAGCCTTGGTCACTTCACGAAGAATATGCTGAGCGAGGGGCCGGTAGGCCTTTGCGGTCGCCAGCAGCGTTTCCAAAGCATCGGGCTCCGGTTGAAGTACGGCTGCTGCAACTTGCGAGATTGGTGTCAACGGGCTGGGTGCCCGTATAGGTTCCGTCTGCACATTCTGCGGGGTGACGGCAGATGCTGATCGCTTCGGCATGGCACGGCGCGGAACAACTGCATCTGAATAGATTGGCTTGCCGCCATTGTGATGCACGCGCTCCAGCCACGAGGCTTTCGAAAACATGAAGCCCTGCTGGCGCAGCCAATCGATGATGTCGTTGCGGTGGGGAAGGTCTTGCGCTGAAATCGCAGTCATCCATTCGCGCAGATCGCGGCCGGTATCGGCCTTGAGGGCGTCAAGGAACTCGCGCTCTTTTTCGCGGTAGTCCGTGCTCATGACACCGGCGGGCCCCTCATATCAACCGCCGGGTGCGGTCTGCGTAGGCGCGCCATGCATCGCCGAATTTCGCTTCGAGATGACGCTCCTCGGGCAGAATCGCAAGTAGAGTAACGAGCCCGCCAAAAGCGAGCGCGAGCGGGGCAAACCAGATATTCTTCGTCAATTCGGCTAGCCCCAACAGCATCATGATCTCGCCCAGATAGATCGGATTGCGCCGCCACGCATAGGGCCCGCTGGTGACAAGCGTGCTGACGCCGTGATGGGGCATCACTGTGGTGTTGTGGCGGATCAGTGTGATTACAGCCCACGCTGTCAGCGCGCATCCAAGCAGCCCGACACTCAACCCTACAGCACGGGCTGGCGCATCATTGACGCCCGGCCAGTCGAGAGGAAAGTTTCGTTGCAATCCAATCGCGCCGGCAATCACCAAGGCGAGCAGAATGGGCGGCCAAGGGATGGAACTTGGCCTTTCTGACGGGCTGTGATCGCTCAAGGCCATTTCAATCGGGCTCGCATGTCAATGAAATCGGGAACACTACTTTAGGCCATTACACCCGGCGTGCGTTGGGATCGAGGCGTTTTCATCAACGAACTAAATGCCATGCCGGGGCATCAGTGAGGGAAAACCGTACTTGGCGCGCGCAATGTTGCATTCTGGATCGCCAGGCTGGCAATCGCGGCAAACATGCGGACGTACAGCATAGATCGAGCATGACGCATGTGCGCCGATCGTGCCCGTCAACGCCGCACAACGGTTGGAATGACAGTGCATGCCGGAGCCGCGCTTGTTGACGAGGGCTTCGGGGATGGCAGCGATCTCAGCTTCGCTTTCAAGTGAGAAGCGCGGCCACGTTTCATCGAAGGCGCAGCACGCCCCACAGGACTGGCACAGCGCGCTGTCATCCAAGTTTGCGCGATTGGCAGCGCGGACGTCAGTCATCGATGCCACCACCTGCACAAGCAAAAAGCCGCCCCGAATGGAGCGGCTTTCGTATCACAGAAAGGCAAAGGCCCTGCCGTAACTTTGAGTGTTCAGGCCGGCTTGATGTTGCCGACAGCGATCTTGCCGGTGCGGCGATCTTCCTGCGTGTCGAAGGCGACCTTTTGGCCTTCGCGCAATCCGCGCATGCCAGCGCGCTCAAGCGCGGTTGCGTGGACGAAAACGTCCTTGCCGCCGCTGTCGGGCTGGATGAAGCCGAAGCCCTTCTGATCGTTGTAAAACTTTACCGTGCCGGTTTCCATGGAAGACCCTTTTAAGTCAGATATATAAGTGAGCTGCGGCACGCCCCTTCAAGGCGAGCAACAGCCCGGTTCGTCGATGTTTGGATGGCGTCTAATCGTTCGCCAGGCAGCACATATCAGTGCATAGGGCCCGATCGGCTGGCCAAAATCGATGGTAGGACATAGGGCCCATTTCGGAAAAACACAAGTGCCAGTTGCGACGATCTGCATCACGGTCGCGTATGACACAATTATGCAGACGGTTAGGTCATTCCCAAGCGAAATGCTGCCTGTCGTTAAGGCAATTTCTCCGGTTTGACTGGCTGATTGCACGCAAAGTGCTTTAGGTGGGTCTGGGACATCCTTAGAATGGTTCAATGTCTTTTCACCATCGAAAGCCGCGCATGCCCGCACGCGAATCGAAGTCCTCAGCAACCCCGCCCGCCACACACAGTTTGACGATCGCTCTTGCGCAGCTCAATCCGGTCGTTGGCGACCTCGCGGGTAACGTCAAAAAGCTTAAAGCCGCACATGCACAGGCCGCGCGGCTCGGCGCTGATCTCGTGGTTCTGCCCGAGCTGTTCATAACCGGCTACCCTCCTGAAGACCTCGTTTTGAAGCCGGCTTTTCAGCGCGCGGTGCACAAGGCGGTTGAGGCGCTTGCCGTTGAATTGGAATCGGGTCCAGCCATCCTGACGGGGACAATCTGGACACTCGGGAGCGCCCTCCACAACGCGGCCGTGCTGATCCACGATGGCGCCGTGCAAGCAGTGCGCGCCAAAGTCGAACTGCCGAATTATGGCGTGTTTGATGAAAAGCGTGTGTTCGCGCCGGGTCCGATGCCGGGGCCTGTGAGCTTCAAGGGTGTGCGTCTGGGCGTTCCCATTTGCGAAGACATTTGGAAAGAAGACGTTGCCGAGTGCCTCGCCGAATGCGGCGCAGAAATTTTGATCTCGCTAAACGGCTCGCCGTTCGATTGGCCCAAACC
>JANNXL010000212.1:0-2356 GCA_031409575.1 Hyphomicrobium sp. | reverse complement strand
TGGGCTGCTGACCTATGGTCCCTCGCGGGCTGAAATCGAGCGGGCGCGGGTCGAGGGCCGGGCGCCTGAGGAGCGGCCGCGTGAGGGCAAGGCGCTGGAAGATGCGTTGGCGACGATGGCACGCACGGCGGATGCCATGCGCAGTTTGAGCCATGTCGCAGCGCTGACGGGTCTGTCGGAGATTGGTGAGAAGATTGCCAAGGCGGAAGAAGCCCTGCGGCGGGGCGGTCTGTTGCAGCCGTTTCCGGGCGATACCGCGACGGCTGAGCGGGCCGATCTGGACCGGCATTTTAGCGGATGGATGGCGGAGGCGGAAGGCAAGATCCGGAAGTTGCCTGTCACCGAGCGCAAGGAAATGCGCGACGAGCTTTATGGCTATGCGATCGACATCGCCAGAGGCTTGGGCGATGCGAGAGGCGCGCAACTTTTGCAGATGCTGCCGCAGGCCAAGCTTTACGCGACGGGTCTTGAGGCTGACCGGCTGACGCAGGGCAGGGAGGCTGTTGATCTGCAACCAGGGGCCGCGGCTCGGCTGAAAAAGGATCTCGCCAGCAAGGCTGTGGCCTTGGGCCTGAGCGGTGATCGCATGGCCGAGCGGTTAGAAACCGGTGCTGCCAATGCCTGGGAAGAACGCGATTGGGTGCGCAGTGACTTGTTGGCCTTGTCTGGGCGGCGGCGTGCCGATCTTCGCAATCTGGATCAAGGCCGAAAGGTCGTCGATGATCTTGAATGTTTCTACAGAGCGGCGGCCAAGCTGATTGAGCATGCCCGCGCGCATGAGGTGGTTTCTGAGAATGACCGATTGCTGCGCGCCCTCGGGTCGATGGGCCGCATCATGCAGGCGGATGGCAAGGTCGAGTTCCGGGGCGATGAGCATGCGGAGCGGTTCGCCGATGAGTTGCGTCAGCGGTACGGCAAAGGAGTCGTGGCGGAACTAGCCGACGGGCGGACGGATGCGCTGACTGGTGATTTCGAGGATGCGGACCAGCGGAAGTGGATTGCGCGCGCGGTTGTCTCGGTCGCCAAGTGGCATGTGGCGTTCGGGCTGACGTTGACGGAGGCACGGCACGCTGAGCGGCTGCTCACTTCGTCTCCTGCCCGGGGCGAGCATGATTGGGAGCGGTGATTGCGCTCAATGTCCTCGCCTGGGCTGCGCTCAGGAATTTAGCAAGTGCCGTAGTAGCCGCCGGAGTATCGGCAGTATTCTGTGGCAGCACCAGAACGGATCATCTCTGCCGCAATGTCACGGCCGTTGGGCAGGAGACACTGGGCAACGAGTCGTCCATATCGATCGACGTCAAGAACTGCGCAACGCAGTTGCTTCCCGGATATCAAACTGCTCAGGGTCGATGTGGCGGTTGAGCCGCCCTGATGGTTCCATTCCGGCGCATCGAGGCCCCAGACACGAATTCGACGCGACTCGCCACTCAGCGTGAAGGTGTCTCCGTCGAGAACCTTGCTGGCACGTGCTTCAAGGATGGGAGCTTCCTCGGCTCGAGCCATCCCGCCCTCAAGGAAAAGTAAGCTAATCCCGATTGCCACCAATCGGGAAATGCCAGTGAGATCGGCGCGACGAAGTCTGAAACGGCTCAGGTGTCTATACATACGACCGTTATCACTCGGCTCGTCATCTCACTGCAAGTTGCTTCCTCGATTAAACCCAGGACGAAACAGGTGTGTGTGGCGACGCTCGGCTGATGGCGCCATGCAATAGGCACTTTCCAGTGCCGGCAAGGGTTGGGCCCGAGGGCATGCTGTATAGCCGAGTTGCTGAGGCTTTTAAGGCTGCAATCATGCCATGCCTTCCTGACAAGTCAGAATGGCATTGCTAAGTTGGTCCCAGAAATCGCGCAGTCCGGGACGGTGACCAATGGCGAAGAGCAGGATCGATGAGGCATTGGCCGCTCTGAAAGCCGCAGGCGATGACGGTTTCGGCGCGCGCCGGGAGGTTCTTGAACGTTTGGGCTTCGATCTGCTGCATCGACCGGCCCTGGGCGGTCAGATCGTTGCACGAATTTGCGCGATCGCGGAGCCAAGTCCGCACGACGAGGGTCTGCTCGACCTGCTTGGAGCAGGACTTGATACTGCCCGCATCGCCCGTGAAAACGGCAAAGCCCGTGGCCAGACCCTCATTGATGCAGTCGAAGCGGCACTTGAGCTGGCGCGCGGACAGGGCCGGATGACATCGGCTCACAGTTTGCTCTTTGCGCAACTTTGGACCCGAAATGGCTTGCCCGCGCCCGGTGCTCTCGCACTGCCAGTCGAAGATGTCGTCCCCGCGACCAGTCGGCGTGCGGTCAATCCTGCCGAAGACGACGCCCTCTTGGAAGGGCTTTTTGCTGAACTCACCTTGCAG
>JANNXL010000211.1:0-2651 GCA_031409575.1 Hyphomicrobium sp. | reverse complement strand
GGCTGCAGCCGATCACCATGTTCTACCGCAAACACCGCTCCGTCTTCGATCAGTTCACAGACGCCGACAAGCGGCTTGACCGGCTCTGCGAGATCAACATCGAAATGCAGGTGCGGCGTGTCGCGTCGGCTCCCATCGTTGAGAATGCCTGGGCGCGCGGGCAGACCCTCAATCTTCACGGCTGGATCTATGCCATTCACGATGGCCTTCTACGCGATCTTGGACCACATCTCTCGTCGATCTCCGAACGGGACGCGCTGCCGTCCATCGACAGCTGTGTGCACGAGCCGGCTGAACCGATCAGCGGCCTCAGACGGCAAGCGATGGCAGCATTTGCAACGGCGACGCCAGCCGAGGGCGCTGTGTCAGGAACGTGCTGCGCCGATGACAGGAGCGAAACATCATGAGGAACGTCGCAACCGGCGCTGAGGCAGGCGCGGATCGGTCGTTTTGCAGCACCCAGCGAGAAACGAGTGTGATCGCGCGGCGGCTCTCGCCGACATCGCCGATCACCGCAATCGCGTACGAACCAGGCGCTCAGATCGACGCTTTGCTTGGTGGACTTGTCGATACGCTGAAGTCGAACGGTGCGCGCATTGCAGGCTTCGTGCAGATCAACATCGAACGTACAGCGCACACCCGCTGCGATATGATGCTTGAAGAATTGTCCAGCGGGGCGCGTATCGCCATCTCCGAGTCCCGCGGACCGCACGCGCGTGGCTGCCGGCTCGACATGGCTGAGCTGGCGCGAGCAACAGCTTTGGCGACCGCTGCGCTCGATAGCCAACCGGATCTGTTGGTGATCAACAAGTTCGGCAAGACTGAAGCCGCGGGACGGGGGTTTCGCTGCGTCATGGCAACTGCAATCGAGCGCGGTATTCCCGTGCTGACTGCAGTACCTGTTGTGAACGTCGATGCATGGCAGGCATTTGCGGGTGACTATGCTGTGATGTTGGCGATGGATGATTTGCCAAAAGACGCGGCGGTACTGTGCAAGGTTCTCGGCTTTTGTCAGCGGTCATCTACGAAATCCGCGGACTCGATGGAGATTGGATGTCAAGCCCAACCCCAGCCGCAGGTCGAGGCGATTGGTACCTAACGCCGCGCTGACTGGATTGGACGCATTGACCTTGATTGGCTCCGCTCAAACGAACGGATCTTGCCTGGGCAAATTCCGATGCGCCGGTGTGTGGCTGCCCGAGTTTTCGATAAGGGCGGGTTGCCCCAACTCTTAACGTCCGCTTAGGACACTCTCAAAGATAACCGCTACGTTTTCTGCGGCGTGCGTGGCCTGATCGTATAGTTCCATTCAGGATGGAACGCGTTGCCGTGAATGTCGAGGAGCTTCATCTCGGCCTTCTTGATCCGGATGCCCTTTTCGTAGGTCCGCTCATCGAGCGCGCATTCGACCTTCAAGCCTGTCTTGGTCGTGGTGCGGCCGATCAGTTCGACCACAGCCGCGCGGCTTTCGAGCGGCTGGCCGCGCCAGTTCTGCGTGATGTGGCAGAACAGGCGGTGCTCGATCTTGTTCCACTTCGACGTTCCCGGAGGATAGTGCAGCACCTTGATCGCGATGCCGGTCTCATCGGCAAGTTTTTGCAACTGCACTTTCCAGAGCCGGACGCGCCCGCCGTTGGAGCCGCCGCAGTCGGCCGTGATGGTGAGTTCGCGCATCAAAGGATAACGCACGTGCCCGATCTTTTCGATCCATATACGGATCGCATTGACGGCGAACTCAGCGGTATCGCTGGTGATGCCGAGACTGACCCAGCCGGCATTGGCCGCGATGTCGTAGATGCCGTAGGGCACGACCTTGCCCAGTTCCTTGTTGATGAAGTCGTGCACGTTGACGCGATGGGGATCGCCCTTCGGCCGATAGTCGCTGCCGCCGTTCTTGAAGTTGCCAATCAACTCCTTCTTCTTCGTATCGACGGAGATCACCGGCTGGCCCGCCGCCTGTGCTGCAACGACCTCGGAATTGATGTGTTCAAACTGCGCGTTACGGTCCGGATGGCTCGCCCCTTCGTTCGTCTTGCGATTGACCTGCCGGGAATATTCGAGCTTCTCCGTGAGCAGTTTAACGACGGTGTTGGGGCTCACGTCGTGACCGTTGTCATTGAGTGCGGCCGCGAGTTTGGCTGGGCTTTTCGACACCCACTTCAGAGGGCGCATTGGATCGCCCATGGTCGAGGGCTCGGCGAGCCGTTGCAAATCTGGAACCAACGTCGGATCGCTCTCACAGAGCGGCTTACCGCCGCCGCCCTTGCGGCGCACACGGCCCTCGTCCAGCAGTCCTTCGTCGAGATCATCTTCCCCACGGTTTATGGTGGAACGGGCGAGCCCGGTGATTGCGCTCACGATGACGAGCGCCCCGTGGCCGGCCGCCCGCACCTCGTTGGCCGCGAACATGCGCCTCTCGCGCTCGTTGAGCTTGCAGCCGAATGTGTCCCAGCGGTGTTTGATAGCATCGCGATTGATCATGCCGATGCCGCTACATCTGTTCGCCCCGCCCCGGAATCCCCCCGAGTCAATCCGTCACACGCACACTGAGTGCGATTCGGTTATCTTTGAGAGTGTCCTAAGTCGGACAAAGATGCAACGGCGACAGCTTCGGCGGGCGGGCAGCAGCGCCTTCAGCTTGAAGACCGTCG
>JANNXL010000210.1:0-2395 GCA_031409575.1 Hyphomicrobium sp. | reverse complement strand
CCGGCGGACTAGTCTGGTTTATCGCAGCTACATCCAAGGTCTCCAATTCGGTTATTCGCTTTTCTAAGCGTTTGATGCCGTTGCGCATCTGGTCGGCAGAAAGGGACGCTGCGGCTCGACTTGTTGCAATAGCTGTTTTTGCCATTTGGTACTCATTCTGGATTTACACCCCACCCCTCAACTACACCCACTCGTGCTTCCACACGTGTCGCACTTGAGGCAGGTCCCATTGCGCACCATCGTGAAGTTCTGACACTCCGAACACGACACACCCTCGTAACCGCGGATGCGGGCTTCGGCGATGCGGCTGGCGGCGCGGTCGCGGGTCTGGCGCACGGCCTGCACTTCAAGTGACTGCCGGACCGACTGCAGCGAGGCGAGTGCGCGTTCGCCCGATTGCGTGGCGGTTTCAACGATCACCTCGGTCTTGAGCGCGGTGGCCCCTTCCGTGCGGTGCATCCCGGGTGCGCCATGAAGAAGCGTCACGTCGTCTTGGACCTGAGCCACGGCATACGCAGCGCCTCCCCCGTTTGCCGAACCATGACCGCCACCATGTGACGAAGCCGGGCCCCCGCCGTTCTTATGAACAAGCCGCACGGGCGCGCCGCGCAGCAAGCCCTTGGACACCATACGCGAGACACTTTCCGGCAACTCCAAATCGAGCTGCGCGTCGGTGGCGTCATCGCCTGAGCCAAGCCCCGTCTCGCCGACGATTTCGCGCGGATCGACGTGCGCCAGATCGTGACGCGAGAGATACGACACGGCCAGTTCGCGGAAGATGTAGTCGAGGATCGACGTCGCGTTCTTGATCGTCTCGTTGCCCTGCACGAGGCCGGCCGGTTCAAAGCGTGTGAAGGTGAAGGCCTCCACATATTCTTCGAGCGGCACGCCGTATTGCAGGCCCAATGAGATCGCGATGGCGAAGTTGTTCATCAGAGAGCGGAACGCCGCGCCCTCTTTGTGCATGTCGATGAAGATTTCGCCCAGCTCGCCGTTGTCGTATTCGCCTGTGCGCAGATACACCTTATGCCCGCCGACGGTCGCCTTCTGGGTGTAACCCTTGCGGCGGCCCGGCATCTTTTCGCGCTCTTGCTGCTTCACGTAAACGATGCGCTCGACGATCTTTTCGGCCATGGCGGCGGCGCGCACATTCATGGGGCGGTCGGATGCCATCTCGGCAGCTGCCAGATCGGCCTCGTCGTCATCATCGCCCAGGATCTGGCTGTTCAATGGCTGCGACAGCTTCGAGCCGTCGCGATAAAGCGCGTTGGCCTTGAGCGCGAGACGCCAGGACAGCATGTAGCTTTCCTTGCAGTCGTTCACGGTCGCGTCGTTCGGCATGTTGATCGTCTTCGAGATCGCACCGGAAATGAACGGCTGGCTCGCCGCCATCATGCGGATGTGGCTCTCGACCGAAAGATACCGCTTGCCCTTGCGGCCGCACGGGTTGGCGCAATCGAAGTCATGATAATGCTCGGTCTTCAGGAACGGCGCGCCTTCGAGCGTCATCGCCCCGCAGACGTGCTCATTGGCGGCTTCCACGTCTTTTTTCGAGAAGCCGAGGTGCGTAAAGAGGTCGAACGCCGGATCGTTGAGCTTTTCAGCAGGAACTTTCAGCGTGCCGGTCAGGAAGTCTTCGGAGAGCGTCCACTTGTTGAACACGAACTTGATATCAAATGCGGTGCCAAGCCCGCTTTCGATCTTGGCCAATGCCTCGTCGGTGAAGCCCTTGGCTTTCAACGTCGAGTGGTTGATTGCAGGCGACTGCCCGAGCGAACCATGACCGACCGCATAAGACACGATCTCAGCGATCTGGTGGGGAGCATAGCCGAGCGTTGTCAGTGCTTCCGGCACCGACTGGTTGATGATCTTGAAGTAACCGCCGCCAGCCAGCTTCTTGAACTTCACCAGCGCGAAGTCGGGCTCGATGCCGGTCGTGTCGCAATCCATGACAAGGCCGATGGTGCCGGTGGGGGCCACGACAGTTGACTGCGCGTTGCGATAGCCATGCGCTTGGCCGAGGCCGATGGCGTTGTCCCAGGCGCGCTTGGCCGCTTCGATCAAGCGCTTGTCTGTGCAGTTGGCGTGATCCAGCGGTACGGGTGCGATGGCGAGCTTTTCATAGCCGCCGCGTTCGCCGTAAGCCGCCCTGCGATGGTTGCGCATGACGCGCAGCATTTCGCCTTTGTTGGGCTCGTAACCAGGGAAGGGGCCGAGTTCCTTGGCCATTTCGGCCGACGTTGCATACGACACGCCGGTCATGATGGCGGAGATGGCGCCGCAAATGGCGCGGCCTTCATTCGAGTCGTAGCCGATGCCAGATGCCATCAGCAAACCGCCGATGTTGGCAAAGCCCAGACCCAGCGTGCGATAGCGGTACGAAAGCTCGGCGATC
>JANNXL010000209.1:0-3096 GCA_031409575.1 Hyphomicrobium sp. | reverse complement strand
GATTTATACGGATGACCGTTTTGATCGGCGTAGTTCAACCGCACGCGGTTGCCGTCGGAAAACTGAATCTGGCCTGAGCCTTGAATCTGCATGAAGAAAAAATCGATCGGATCATCAACGAACAAAATCGCATCACTCAGGCGCCGCGCCTCCTGAGTCGTCCAGTCGCTGCGCGAGTAGTAGGGTACAAGTTTCTTGCCCTCGTTTTTGCCTTCCACTTTGTCCACCAAACGGCCGCGCAAGCGCATGTGCTTGAGCTCGGGATAGAGCTCAGATAGCTCGACGGTGATCATGTCGTCGGGCGGGCCAAACACAGGGACGGCGGATTTCGACGTGCTCTTGCGGCTGCCTTTGAGTATCGGTTCGTAGTAGCCGGTGATCAGGCCCGATTTGCTGCCATCCGCGTTCACCAACGCCCATGGCCGCATCGACGTCTCGAACCACTGACGCAAAAACTCAGGATTCTTGTCGGTGACCAGGCGGGCGTCGCGGCAAAGGTCTTGCCACAGGGCTTTCTTTTCCAATGACGAACAACTTGCGACCCAAGCCGTGAATGCCGGTGTCGGATCGTCCAAGGCCCAGCCTGGCAGATCACTAAACTGGGCGGCGAAAAACGGTTTGGCATCGGGTTTTGGTGGTGTGATCGCCGGGCAAACCGGGCAGCTTGGACACGCTGGCGGCTGCGCGGCAATCGCCGGACAGTTTTCGTTTGGCGCGGCAACGGAGGGCGCGTCGACTGCGCTCGGCTGGGGCGGCTGAGTGCTGCACGCGGCGAGCAATAGAGAGATTACGGACGCGACGAGCGCGACGGGAAGGCGGGAAGAGGGCATGGTTCTGATAAAGTGCGTCGCACGCTGTTGTCACCCGAGAAGTTTACCCGATGCCCACCCCAAAGACCGAATCGATGCCGTCCGCTAGTAAGGAATTGCGCCAGTTTTTGCGCCGTGCGGAGGCCTTGATTGATCGACTGGAGGCGGTTCTGCCCTTGCCGGCGCCACCGCCCGACTGGACCGCTGCCGCGTTTCGCTGGCGCCAAGCCCATCACGGCAACGCCGCCAACGCGCGCGGGCATCTCGAAGCGGTGCGCCATCCGCATGGCATTCGCTTGAGCGACTTGCAGGGCGTTGAGGCGCAAAAAGCTCGGATTGAACAGAACACGCGTCAGTTCATCCTCAGCCGGCCGGCCAACAATGTCCTGCTCACCGGCGCGCGCGGCACGGGGAAAAGTTCTTTGATCAAAGCGGTGCTCAGCGAGTTTTCAGCGCAAGGGCTGCGTCTGATCGAGGTGGAAAAGCAAGACTTGGTGCACCTTGCGGAAATCGTCGACTTGATTGCTGCGCGACCCGAGAAGTTCATCATTTTTTGCGACGATCTGTCGTTCGAATCCGGCGAGCCAGGCTACAAGGCAATGAAAAGCGTACTCGACGGTTCGATTGCCGGCATGCCGGACAACTTGCTGGTGTATGCCACATCGAACCGCCGCCACTTGATCCCGGAGAATTTTTCCGAGAATCTAGAAGCCAAGCATATGCCCGATGGCGAGGTTCGGCCGGGTGACACCACCGAGGAGAAAATTTCCCTGTCCGAGCGCTTTGGTATCTGGCTCTCGTTTTACCCCTTTGACCAAAACCACTACCTGGCAATTTGCAATCACTGGCTCGCAAGCTTTGGCATCGGTGTGCGCCAGATCACCGCCGCCCGTCCGCAAGCCCTGCTCTGGGCGCTCGAACGTGGCTCGCGCTCGGGGCGAGTGGCGTGGCAATTCGCCCGGGATTTTGCCGGACAGCATGGCAAAAAATCGCCGCGCAAGACCTCTGCGAAGCGCTAGCTCGTCAGTTGGTGCTGGTGAAACAAATGCAGGAGCAAAAACAACCAGCGACAAGGCGGTCGCGCCAACAACGCGCTCTTCGCCGTCGCGTGTGATGAAACGCCGTCAAATGACAACCCCCAAAACCGTTCACGTCGCCGCTGCGGTGATCGAACGCCCTGATGGCACATTTCTCCTTGGCCAGCGTGCGCCCGACACGGCCTATCCCGGCTACTGGGAATTTCCCGGCGGCAAGATTGAATGCGGCGAAACGGCTCATGCTGCGCTCGTGCGCGAACTGCGCGAAGAACTTGGGATTGAAGTCATCCGCGCTGATCCGTGGCTACACCGTGAGCACCACTATGATCACGCGCACGTTCATCTGAACATTTTTCGTGTCCGCGAATGGCGGGGTGAGATGATCGATCATGTGCACTCGGCGCTGTCTTGGGAAGTCGCGGGCAACACTCGCGTCTCACCCATGCTGCCCGCCAATGCGCCAGTTCTAGCCGCACTCGTGCTGCCAGATTTTTATGGAATCACCCAAGCGGAAACACTCGGTGTGGCGGAACAATTGAGGCAGTTGCAAAGCGCGCTTGAACGCGGATTACGCTTGGTGCAGGTTCGCGATACTTCGCTAGCTGCCGCTCAGCGTGAAGCATTCGCCCTAGAGGTCGTAGGTCTGTGCCACGAACTCGGTGCCCGCGTACTGATCAACAGCAACTTTGATCTGGCGCAAAAATGCGGTGCCGACGGCGTGCATCTCAATGCCCGGCAACTGGCTTCACTGAACACGCGTCCGTCATTCCCATTGGTCGCGGCGTCCTGTCACAGCGCAGTGGAGCTATCCCACGCGGCATCGATCCAGTGCGATTTCGCCGTGCTCGGCCCGGTCAAACTGACCACCACGCATCCGGAAGTCGCTGGGATCGGCTGGACAGATTTCACTGCGCTTATGACCACAGAACATGCGACCCCGTCCTTGCCGGTGTACGCCATTGGCGGACTCGTTCGATCCGATCTCGACGAGGCACGTCAAGCCGGTGCCCACGGCTTGGCAGCGATTCGCGCCGCGTGGGCTACAGTACAGACTTAGACTATCTTCGCAGAACACAATGACACAAATGAAACGACCAACACTTCCGCGTCTCGCTCACAGCGCCAAGTTACTTGCGCTTGCCGTCATCGTGGTCACCTTGCAAGCATGTAGCACCATCAAGCTGGGTTACAACAATGGGCCAACGTTGGCCTACTGGTGGCTCGATGGTTATGTTGACATTGCTGGTGAG
>JANNXL010000208.1:0-4319 GCA_031409575.1 Hyphomicrobium sp. | reverse complement strand
GTCGAGCCCGGCCATCGTGCTGCCGTCATACGTCTCGGTGATGCTGACGAGCAGTTTCGAGACACCCTCGGCAGCCAATGTCAGAGCGCTTTCATTGTTGAGCTTGAGCCCCGCTGCATGGGCCAATTCGACCAACTTTGCGATTTCTGGAACGTCCGGAGCGGCTTGCGCAGCGGCTGCAAGCTGCTTGCGCGCCCGGTCGGCGCGCTTGGCCATCTGGAACGCATAGACCTTTCTCACAGTCGCCTTTGCGACCGCACGCAAGGCCGTCTCAAGCTCCACACCGAGGCCGGCAAGATAAAGCATCCGCTTTCGCGCCGCGTTGGCCGGCACGTTGTCCCGGCCCTTTGAATGCCAAGTATTGTGCCGAACCTCGCCCTGCGACCATGACACCAACTCGAATGCGCTGCCGGCCTTGTGGCCACCTTTGTTCACGAGATCCTCTTGCGGCACGATATGGCAGCCATAGCAGTTCTTCGCCAGATCATAGAGGGTGCGCGGCCTGATCATGCCTTTGGAGTCGGCGAGCTTCCAGCGCGCGTCTTTCTCGGCCTTGGTTTCGGTATCCACTTTCTTGCCGCTATACCCGCTATGGACCTTGATCCAATCCTTCCCGGCGCTGTGGCAAGACTCGCAGGAGATCCCTGAGACGGGTTCTTGCTTGTTGTCCTTCAACTGCACCGTGAAATGACAATTCAGGCACAAGCTCTCCGACTTGATGCGCCGCACCCCCATTTTTTCAGCGATTTTGTTCGCCTCGGCGTTGCGCGGCATGTCACGGAAGGTCTTGAAATGATGCGTGCCCTTCCACGCCTCGACTTCCTGCTTGTGACATTCGGCGCAGGCATTGGGACCAACTGTCTTGGCTGGATCGGACGCAACTGCGCCGAATGCGGCAAAGCCGAAAATCATCATCAAGCTGCTGAGATGAAGCGCGCAAGACCGGAGAGGTTCCCTGTTCCCGAACCCGGCCGATTGAAGGCTATGCGCGCTGAAGACCACTTTGAATTCTCACCCTTGATTCAGCAATTCGATGCGCCTGCGGGCAATTCCGGCGGGTTACGGCTGCGATCGGGAGCGCGCTTGCGTATCTGCTGGCTGACCGGCGCAGCGAGCCAGCCCTTCGAACGGGCCATGGCGCGGGTCAAAACGCTTTCCTCGATTGTGTCATCCGTGGCTGGCAGGAACGGATCGGCATGGCAGACCACGCCGGCGTGCGCCGCAATCGATTTGATCGACTCGACCATCTCCGGCGCGCCGCAGGCGTAGAGCACATCGGCCGGTAACAGATGCGGTAAATAATTGGTCGGCCGTCCAGCCCTCACCACGGTGTTCAAATTCTGCGGCGTGCTGCAGACCGGCACGACGAGGACATTGGGGAATCGGGCCAGCCGCGCGAGAGCGGGTCCCATATAAAGTGACTCGATGGTGCGGCCGCCAGCGATGATCATGATCCTGCGCTCCGGGTTCTCGCGCAGCGCTGCCACCGCGATCGACCAGATCGGCGCAAAGCCGGTGTTGGTGGCGACGAGAATCAACCGGTTTGCCAGATTTGGCCGGAAATGCGCCGAGCCGAAGGGCCCGGCCAGCGTCACCTGATGGCCGAGTGTAATGCTCTTGCCGAGTGATGAGGTGACACGCCCACCCTCCATGCGGCGGACATGGAACCAGACCGAGAGGCTGTCCGGATTGCCGTCCAGGGGATGGGTCATGCTGAAGGGACGGCTCGGATAGCCGCTGAAGCGCAGCTTCGCATATTGGCCCGCATGATAGGGCAGCGCTGAATCTGTCCTGATGCCGGCTTCCATCACTTCGCGTGACAGCGGGCGCAATGAGGTCAGCACACCTTCGACGGTGCGAACACCTGACGGTTGGCACGTCTCGATCACGGCATCGCCTTCGACCCGGCACTGACAGGCATGAACGATGCCCGGCTCGGTGCCTTCGCCGCCCCGCACTTCGCCCGACACCAGACGCACGCAGCAGGTGCCGCAGTGGCCGGCGCGGCAGTTATACGGCAGATCAATGCCATTGCTCAGAGCGGCGTCTAGCAGCAGCTCGCCGCGGCGCGCCGGAAAGGATTGCCCATTCATTGTAATTTTGAGATCTGTCATTGTCTGACCCCGGACGGCTTCAACTTGCCCGTCGCCAGCGGGTCAGGATGACCCGCCGTCGCTGCGCTTCCTCTAGATGCTCAGCACTACAAATGCTCTGGATCAGCAATATCCATCCTCACCGTCCGGTGGCGGCACCCGTCATTTTTCCGGTCATTTTGCACGTTGCGTCCCCCTCTCGAATGTCGCCGCTTAATACTGGCGTATTCGAAAAAAATATAAGTCACTGTCCTCGTATCTGTTTGGACAATGACCGTTTGATGGCCGCGTAAGTCTGATGAAAGAATGAGCGGAATAGAAAGACCGGAATTGAGCAAATATCGCCCGGGCTGGCTGACGCCGCGCAAGATCAAGCAGGATAGGCGGCTTGCTCGCAGAGGGAAGACATTGTTGCTGCCTGTTTCCTGCGGTTTTGCTGCTTTTTGGACGGCAATCGCATAAACACTTGCGGAGCACAATTCGCGCCGCAATACTTTAAAATCAAATTGATTATTTCGATAGGTTTCAAAAAGGGCCCTATCAATCGTCTTAGGTACGCCAATATAGCCGCGGCCATATGACGGACAATTTTAAGAATTAGAAAAATAACGGATGGGGAATCCTGAGCGGTAAAAGAGGGCGCGTTGCACCTAAACGGTGCAAATTGAGATGCCGCTCTATGGTCTATGGGGTAGGGGGTTTGGCGATGATGCGATTGTCCAGCATTTCATTGCTTTCCGGCGCTCTGGCGAGCGCCGCATTCATGCTCGGAGCATTGCGTGTTCAAAATGCTGTTGCCGGTTCCGGCGGGGCGTTTGGGAGTCAAATTGAGCAAGCGCAATCGGGATTGAAACTTGCCCAGGCAGGGGATTCCGATGCGAATGCTGTCCTCGAAGCACTTGTTAAAGAGGACAAGAAGAACAGAGCCGAAGCTAAAAAGGCGCCGGCAAAATCCGAACATGTCAAAGACGGGGCCTCCGCTGGTGAAAAACTACCTTGGCTGGCCGGAAGGATGAATGCGGGTGCCGGGGATGGTGTTAAAGTAACCCGGCCTGAAGGTGGTCCCGGCAATACCACTGCTGAGACAGCCACGTCCGATGTCCACAGCAGCACGAATCCAGACGAGTCTCTCTATCCCACCGCGTCGCAATGTGGCGAGTGCCATAAGCAAATTTTCGACGAGTGGTCTTCGTCGCAGCATGCCTATGCGTCGATCTCACCGATGTTCCACAAGTTCGAACAAAAGTTTCAGTCTCTGACCCAAGGTACTGTCGGCACCTTCTGCGTGCGCTGTCACCAGCAAGTCGGCACTCAGCTTGGCGAAGCGCGCGATGCGCCGCTGTGGGCGCGAAGCCAGATCTCGCGCGAGGGCGTGAGCTGTATCACGTGCCACCGGGTCAAGGAGCAATACGGCAAAGTCAACGGCGAACGCCGGGTCGAGCCGGGAACTATCAATGAACCAGTATACGGCAGCGGGGAGAAGAGCGTGATCAAGGACGTCCTTGCCGACAAGGAAACGTACTCCGTCAAAACCAGCAGCGACGGCCGCGGTAACGACATTCACAAAGGTATGATCACAAACGACCAGATCACCAAGTCGGAGTTCTGCGTCAGCTGCCACCAGGTGGCCGTCAACTTAGGGATCAAGCTGGAGATCGTTTGGGATCAGTATCGCGACAGCCCGGCACGTCAAGCTGGAGTGAGCTGCCAGGACTGCCACATGGGCAAGGTTGCCGGAAAGCCTAAGGGTTATTCTACTGCGCCCTCAGCCGTGGTCGGCGGCAAGGATATCAACCCGGGACGAAAGCATGCCAATCACCGGTTCATTGGCCCGGGCTATTCAATCGCCCACCCCGGCATCTTCCCCCACAACACCAAGGCCCAGGCAATCAGCATCGAGGACTGGCTGCAGTTTGACTGGCGCGCCGGTTGGGGCACGACCAAGTTCGAGGACAAGGTCGCGGACGGCAAGATCAAGGTCACCTTTCCCAAACGCTGGTCCGACGCGCTCGATCGTGAAGAGGCACGGGCGATCGTAGACGAGAATCTTGGCAAGCTCGACGAGCGTGACAAGATCAGGAAGCAGGTTATGGAGAACAGCAGCAAGATCGACGGTCCGTTCATCGAGGGCACTCCGGCGGCTGGCTCAGATCTCGCGTTCTCCTATCGGATCAAGAACACCAATACGGGGCACAACCTGCCGTCCGGCTCGCTTGGTGCGCAACC
>JANNXL010000207.1:0-1767 GCA_031409575.1 Hyphomicrobium sp. | reverse complement strand
GCCGGTAAGGCACTGGGTAGGGCACTGGGGCCTGCCCGCGACAGTGCGCGCCATGCCAGTGCCGCAGCTCTTCGTTTGGTTCAACCGCTGCGTGATGCCTCTCAGACAACCGGCGAAAAGCTAGCCGCTGTCGGCACGGAGCTGGTCCCGAAGGGACTTTATGCGCGCGCGCTCATCATCATTATCGCGCCCATCGTGGTTCTGGAAAGCGTCATTGCCTTTGTCTTCATGGAACGCCACTGGCAGAACGTGACGCGACGCCTATCGGAAGCCACCGCGCGCGATATCGCTGCTCTCATCGAGATTTACGACGCCCACCCTGAACCTGATGAGCGCTCGCGTCTGATCGACATGGCCCGCCACCGGCTCAATCTTTCCATGCAATTCCTGCCACCGGGAGATCTGCCCGAGCCCAAACCGAAGCCATTCTTCGATCTGCTCGACCGGGCCCTTTCGCGCGAGATATCCAAATACGTGCAGCGGCCATTCTGGATCGATACCGTAGGCCAATCCCGCAATGTGGAAATTCGCGTGCAACATGAGCATGCAATGCTCCGGTTTATCGCTACGCGCAGCCAAACTTACGCATCAAACTCGCACATATTCCTGCTGTGGATGGTCGGCTCGTCGGTCATTTTGCTCACCGTCGCCATCCTATTCCTTCGTAACCAGATCCGGCCGATTTTGCGCTTAGCCGAGGCCGCTGACGATTTCGGCAAGGGGCGCCCTATCCCTGAAGATTTCAAGCCGCGCGGCGCGCGCGAAGTGCGCCAAGCCGCCCAGGCATTTCTGGAAATGCGCGATCGCATCAAAACGCACGTCGATCAGCGCACGACGATGCTTGCAGGAGTGAGCCACGATTTACGCACGGTGCTGACGCGCTTTAAGCTGGAATTGGCGTTACTGGGCGAGAGCGCAGAAATCCGCTCGCTGCGCACCGACGTCAACGAAATGCAGCACATGCTGGAGGATTATTTGGCCTTCGCCCGCGGCGATGGAGGCGAGGAAGCAAAGCCTGCTGTCTTGCGCGTTCTCCTTGAAGAGATACTGGACGAGTCGCAGGTTTACGGCACGGCCATTGAACTCAAGATGCGCAAGCGCAGCGACGATCTGGAATTGCCGTTGAAGCGCCAGGCGCTCAAGCGTGCAATCACGAACCTCGTCTCGAATGCAGTCCGCTATGGCGACAAAGTCATCATCCGCGCCGCCACCGAAGGTGAGTGGGTGCGCATTGAGGTCGACGACAACGGCCCGGGCATTCCGCCCGAAGAACGCGAAAACGTATTCCGGCCGTTCTACCGGATCGACAAGGCGCGCAATCAGGATGCCGGAAACTCAGGGCTTGGGCTGGCGATTGCCCGCGACATTGCCCGCAGTCACGGCGGTCACGTCACACTTGGAACAAGTTCCATGGGCGGACTGCGCGCGGTTATCTCGCTGCCGCTGTAATTTGCGCCGTTGTCCGCTTCCCGCAAAGTCGCTGCTTGTTATTATTGGACCCAAATCATGATGCTTCGGCCGATCATTTTATCTCTGGCTTCAGTCCTTCCAGCGCTCGCCGGCACGTGGGCGCGCGCCGATACCTATGCGCTTGACCCGCAGCACACAGAAGTCCGCTTTACGTGGGATCACCTCGGGCTGTCGCGTCAGGGAGGCCGCTTCACGATGGCGGAAGGCACTGTCATGTTCGATCCGGCAAAGCCGGACACAAGCACCGTCGATGTTAGAATTCCCGTCAAAGGCATCTCCACAGGGGTCAAAAAACTC
>JANNXL010000206.1:0-1620 GCA_031409575.1 Hyphomicrobium sp. | reverse complement strand
CCACTGGGCCTGATTCTGCCTCGAAGGAGCGATGAGATCAGCGCAGCGCCTGCACGGCGCGCTCAACCGGCTTATAGGCCTCTTTGCCGAAGGCTGAGTACATTGAGCCAATCTTCGTCATTTGCTGCATGTAGTCTTCATACGCGCGCTTGGCGTAGGTCGACTGAATTTCGAAGACCTGTTCCATGGATTTGGACGAGATCAGTTTTTCAAAAGTTGCTTGACCATCCTGGAAGGAGCGCTTCGAGTATGCGGTCATTTCCGCCGAGATTGCCTGCCAGTTTTTGGCCCAATCTCCCATCATTTTCATCATTGTATCTGTGTTGGCTTGGCCAAACTTCGAAAAATCCTGGAACTGATAGGTATTCATGGCGGATCTCCTATGGCGATGGGGCGGATATGGCCCAGTTTCCAAAGACGCATCAAAATCAGGCGGCGCACGGATGCCGCCTTGTACCTACCGCCACAGCTTAATTGCACTGCAGCATTTTTCAAGAGAACTCTTGCGGCGCACCATCCAATTGAGTGCGTGGTTAACCACTTTGCAGGGTCCGCCAGATAGCCTCGCGGCCGTCGGCAGATCGGCGCTGAACCGCCGTAAAGCCGCCTAAAAAACAGGAAATGAATAGCGATGCTGTCTTGAGGGGCAGGACCGGGCAGATGGCATGCATGCCGCCAACTGGTGTTTGGTCATGACTCTCAAATTCCGGGCGGGCCGGGGGCACGTTTCAAAGAGCGGCTTACAACGCGTGAAGTATTGCAGCGCAGTATTGCTTTGGGCGGTGCTCACCGTGGCTGCGGGCGGGCTTTCTGGGCCTGCGCGCGCAGAGACACCGCGACATGCGGCCATGATTATCGACGCCAACACCGGCAAGGTGCTGCACGATGCCAATGCTGACGAGCCGCGCTATCCAGCCTCTCTCACCAAGCTCATGACGCTTTATTTGGTGTTCGAGGCCCTTGAGCAGGGCCAGCTGACACTCGATACGGAGTTGACGGTCAGTGAGGCTGCAACGGCGGTGGCACCCTCGAAACTCGGATTGGCCGCCGGGGACACGATCAAACTTGCCGATGCGATCAAGGCTCTTGTCACAAAGTCAGCCAACGACATGGCGGTGGCTGTGGCTGAAAAGATTTCAGGCAACGAGCGTGCCTTCGCAAACCTAATGACCCAGCGAGCCCACCAGATCGGCATGCGTTCAACCATTTTCCGCAACGCATCTGGATTGCCCGATACGCAGCAGCAAACCACCGCCCGCGATATGCTGACCTTGGCGCTGAGGATTTATGACGATTTCCCGCAAAGCGCACGGGTGTTTTCACTGCGCGAGTTCACATATCAGGGCAAGACGCATCGCACTCACAATACACTCATGAAAACTTTTGCCGGTATGGACGGCATGAAGACGGGATACACCCGCGTCTCTGGCTTCAATCTGGTTGCCTCCGTGCACCGCGATGGAAAGCATCTGGTCGCCGCCGTCTTCGGCGGGGCGACAGCGTCGTCGCGCAACGCGCATATGCGCCAAATTCTGAATCATGCGCTCGAAGACGCCTCGGCCGAGAAGACACGTGTGGCCAAGCCGCAGTTGATTGCCACCGTCCGGCCCGCGGTCAAAC
>JANNXL010000205.1:0-12661 GCA_031409575.1 Hyphomicrobium sp. | reverse complement strand
TATATGATGCATCACAATGGACGCGTCGTGTCGCGCACCGAACTGGTCGAGCATCTCTACGAGCAAGACTTCGACCGCGATTCCAACACGATCGAAGTGTTCGTCGGCCGCTTGCGCAAGAAAATCCCCGTCGACGTCATCGAGACCGTGCGCGGCCTCGGCTACCGCATGAATTCCACCCCCGATGCGGCTTAACTCTCTCGCCTCTCGCCTCATAGCGACTTCGGCAATCTGGCTGCTACTGGTGCTGCCGCTCGCCGGCATGCTGATTTACCGGCTCTATCGCGACGATGTGCAGGCAGCCTTTGACGGCGGGCTCGAAAAACTCGTCAACGCCATTGCGCTCGACAGCATGAATGCGGCCGGTACAGAGCCAGTTGTGCCCAACAACCGCTACGAGCCACTGTTCGAGGAGACCCATTCGGGCTGGTATTGGCAGATCAAACCCTTAGATGACCCCACGGCCCGGCGCTTTGTTTCGGCTTCGCTCGCAACGGCAACTCTCGATGTACCGTTTGAACAGAAAATCGATCCCGATGCCGGTGGCAACCGGTGGCTCAATTCCAAGGGACCGTTGAACGAGCCCCTGCGCATGGTCGAAGTGATCGATACGATCAATCATGTCAGCGGCGCGCCGCGCTACTCTATAGTGGTGGCGGGTCCGCTCGATTGGCTCGATAGCCGCCTCTCCGGTTTTCTGACGCGTCTGGCGACAGCACTCGCGCTGACCGGCATCGGCCTCGTGACGGCAACGCTGGTACAGGTTCGCTTCGGGCTGTTGCCGCTGCGCCAGATTGAGCTTGGGCTTGCCGCGATCCGTTCGGGCGAAGCTTCCAAACTCGATGGAGAATTGCCCGTCGAAATCGAACCGCTGCAGTACGAGCTCAATCAGCTGATCTTGTCGAACCAAGACATCGTCGACCGGGCGCGCACGCAAGTCGGCAATCTTGCCCATGCTTTGAAGACGCCGCTCGCTGTCATCACCAATGAAGCCCGCGAAGACAAAAG
Organism: Hyphomicrobium sp.; assembly: GCA_031409575.1. Taxonomy (GTDB): domain Bacteria; phylum Pseudomonadota; class Alphaproteobacteria; order Rhizobiales; family Hyphomicrobiaceae; genus JANNFX01. The sequence goes on along the minus strand of JANNXL010000205.1, from coordinate 11,653 downwards.
CCAATTCGGCTCCAAGGTCGCCAGCCAGGCGCAAATCATGCGCGACCAGATCAACTACTATCTCGACCGGGCGCGTGTGGCGGCTGGCGTCGGGGTTATCGGCCGGGCAACCGACGTGGCACCTGTCGTCGAATCGCTGGCGCGCGCCCTGGAGCGCATCAACCGCGACAAAGGCGTGCAGATTTATACCCAATGTGCTCCCGGCCTGCGTTTCAAAGGCGAAAAGCAAGACCTTGAGGAAATGCTCGGCAACCTGCTCGACAATGCCTGCAAGTGGGCCAAGAAGGATGTCGATCTCGTGGTGCTGCCATCGGTCCGTGACGGCAAGACGGATGGCCGCCGCTTGCTCATCCGCGTCGAAGATGACGGGCCGGGATTGACTTCAGAACAGCGCAACCGGATCGGCAAACGCGGACTGCGACTCGATGAAACCAAGCCCGGTACGGGCCTCGGATTGTCGATTGTCACCGACCTTGTGCAATCCTATCGCGGTACGCTGACCCTTGGCCAAGCCAGCAAGGGCGGGCTTTCCGTCAGCTTGGATTTACCCGCAACTTGACGCGGGACCTTGTTGCATTTAGCAGCCACAGAGCCGGAATTTCGCCTGAATCAAACGTGAAAAGCGAGACTCGGGCGGGTCAGAAGCGTAGTTATGCTTTAATTCGCCCATAAGAACGGCCGCTCACCGGATGGCGGCATAAGAGTGATGAGGTTTTCAATGCGCTCGATACGCGCTGCAGTTGCAGCTTCAGTGGCTATGTCACTGACGGCTTGCGGACCCAACGGTCCCAACAAGGCTGACACCGGGTTGGCGGTCGGCGCGGTGGCGGGCGGTATCCTCGGCAACCAGATCGGCAGCGGCGGAGGCAAGATTGCTGCGACCGCAATTGGTGCGGTTCTCGGAGGAATCGTCGGCAGCGAAATTGGTAAGTCGATGGATCAGCAAGACCGGATGCTGGCCCAGCAGGCTGAATTCGACGCGCTCGAGCGTGGCCAGTCTGGCGTGTCGCGCCAGTGGCGCAACCCCGACAACGGCCGCTACGGCGAAGTCATCCCGACACGGCCCTACAAGCGCGGTGCCACCGACTGCCGCGACTACACGCACAAGATTTTCATCGATGGCCAGCAGCAGGCCATGCGCGGTACGGCGTGCCGCAATCCAGATGGCACCTGGACAAACGTGACGTAACCGGCCTCTGGTTTTGGTTCCTGAGATTTCGTGCGCCTCCGGGGAAACCCGGGGGCGCTTTTTTTGCGTTTAAGGGCTGAGGAAGGGCCGCAACCGCGACACAAGGGCTAGCCGACGAGGCGGGGCTTGTCACGGTTCTGACCCGCTCCTATGCAACTGACGCTGCAAAGCCGTGCCAGAGGTGGTCTGGTTCGCGGGTACGAGGATACTGAGACGGGATGTTGTGGATCTGCTTGGCGTTGCTAACGGCCGCCGTGATTCTGGCACTTGCCCGGCCCGTGATGCGCACATATGAGGAAGCGGAGAACGCTGCCGGCGCAGATACGGCTGTCTATCGGGATCAGCTTACGGAAATTGACAACGACCGCGAGCGCGGTTTGATCGGCGAGACGGAAGCGGTAGCCGCGCGCGCCGAGGTGGCCCGCCGTTTGATACAGTTGAAGAAGCCCGGGCGTGCGCTCGCCAAAGTCAATGCCGGATCTGATACAGCGAGCCCGTCATCGCCTCGCGTGCTGCAGGCAGCTTTTGCGATCCTTCCGCTGGCCAGCATGGGGCTCTACCTTTGGATAGGTTCGCCGGGTTTGCCAGGCCAACCGCTGGCGAGCCGGCAAGCTGCACCCACCGCACAGACGCCGGTCGCTGAGTTGATCGCGCGCGTTGAAGCTGAATTGAAAAAGAACCCGAACGATCCGCGCGGCTGGTCCGTGATCGCACCTGTCTATTTGCAGTTGAAGCGCTACGCGGATGCCGCCTATGCGTTCTCGCAAATCATCCGGCTCAACGGCGAAACATTCGAGCCGTTGATGGGATTTGCCGAAGCGGAACTGCTCGCCAGCAAAGGCATCGTGAATGACGGCGTGAAGCGCGCTGCCGAACGCATCCTCATCCTCAAACCCGATCGGCTTGAACCGAAAATCTGGCTGACGCTCGCCAAGGAACAAGAGGGCGATACGGCTGGTGCACTCGCTGGATATAAGGCGCTGATCGCATCGGCGCCGCCGGGTGCACCTTGGGTAGCGGCTGTCGCACAACAGATGCAGCGGCTTGAAACGGCTGCCGCTGGCAGCAGTGCTGCAGCATCCAGCTCGCCGCCGCTCAGTGCCGATCCCTCGATGAGCGGTGCCATGGCCGGTGCCATTGCCGCCATGGCTCCTGAGGAGCAGCAAAAGCAGATTAGCGCCATGGTCGAGGGGTTGGCCCGCAAGCTCAAAGATAACGGCAACGATCTCGGCGGCTGGCAGCGTCTCGTGCGCGCCTATCAAGTGATGGGGCGGAAGGACGACGCCGTGGCGGCACTCGCCTCGGCTCGCAAGCAATTCGCCACGGAACCCCAAGCCCTCGCCGATCTCGACGGTTTGGCGCGCAGTCTTGGATTATAAGAGTTAAGCCTCTCGAAGCGGGCAGACACGGATGAAGCAAACATGACGCGCAAACAAAGACGGGGCGTGATGATCGGTTCAGCGGTGGCTGTGCTGTCGCTCGCGGCGATCCTCATGCTGTTTGCGTTCAAAGACTCGATCGTCTTCTTCCACACGCCGAGTGACATCGCTCAGAGCAAAATTCCGCTAGGCACACGCTTTCGCCTCGGCGGCCTGGTCGAAGCGGGTTCCGTCAAGCGCGGCGTAGGCACCAAGGTCGAGTTTTCCGTGACCGATACCCTTAAAAAGATCCCCGTGACTTACGAAGGCGTCTTGCCGGACCTGTTCCGTGAGGGGCAAGGTGTCGTCACAGAAGGCAAGTTGACGCCCGATGGCGTGTTCGTTGCCGACAGCGTTCTGGCCAAGCACGACGAAAATTATATGCCGCCGGAGGTCGCCAAAGCATTGCAGGCCAAGGGCGTGAAGCTGGGGGAAAGTGCCGGACATCCCGGCGACAAGGCCGCGTCACCACAAGGACAGCCGTGAGATGATCATCGAGATTGGCCACTTCGCACTTATTCTGTCGCTGCTGGTCGCGGGTGTGCAGATGGTGGTGCCGTTCTGGGGCGCGCGGGCGCGGGACGCTCGCCTCATGGCCGTTGCCGAGCCTGCGGCGTTGAGCCAGGTCGTCCTGATCCTCATCGCGTTCTTCGCGCTGATGCATGCTTACGTGACGTCGGACTTTTCGGTTACCAACGTGTATGAGAATTCGCACTCGACGAAGCCCTTGATTTACAAAATTGCCGGCGTGTGGGGCAACCACGAAGGCTCAATGGTGCTGTGGGTTCTGATCCTCGCCATCTTCGGTGCCGCCGTCGCGCTCTTCGGCAACAATTTGCCGGCGACTCTCAGGGCCAATGTTTTGGCGGTGCAGGGTTCCATCGCGGTTGCATTTCTGCTGTTCATCCTTTTGTCGTCAAATCCTTTCCTGCGCGTGTCGCCGGCACCGTTTGACGGGCAGGGCCTCAATCCGATCCTGCAGGACCCTGCGCTCGCATTTCATCCGCCGTTTTTGTACATGGGCTACGTCGGCTTCTCGATGGCGTTTTCGTTTGCCATCGCCGCCCTGATCGAGGGCCGCACGGATGCAGCCTGGGCGCGCTGGGTGAGGCCGTGGACGCTGCTCGCCTGGATGTGCCTCACCATCGGCATCGCGATGGGGTCGTGGTGGGCCTATTATGAACTCGGCTGGGGCGGCTGGTGGTTTTGGGACCCCGTTGAAAACGCCTCCTTCATGCCGTGGCTGGCCGGCACCGCGCTGCTCCATTCGGCGCTCGTCATGGAAAAGCGCGAAGCCCTCAAAGTCTGGACGGTTCTGCTCGCCATCCTTGCTTTCTCGCTCAGCCTGCTCGGCACTTTTCTGGTGCGCTCAGGTGTGCTGTCGTCGGTGCATGCCTTTGCCGTCGATCCGCAGCGCGGCATGTTTGTGCTTGCGATCATGGTCGTATTCACCGGAGGCGGGCTCGCATTGTTTGCAGCGCGTGCAGGATCGTTGCGTCAGGGCGGCATCTTCGCGCCGGTGTCGCGTGAAGGCAGCCTCGTGCTGAACAACATCCTGCTCACGGTGAGTGCGGCCACGGTTCTGATCGGCACGCTGTACCCCTTGTTTCTCGAAGGCATGACGGGCGAAAAGATTTCGGTCGGCGCGCCCTACTTCAACGCCACCTTCGGTCCGCTCATGATTCCGCTGCTCCTCGCCATGCCGCTCGGTCCGCTGCTGGCTTGGAAGCGCGGCGATGCGGGCGGGGCAATGCGCAAGCTGACGCCTGCTTTGGCGGCCGCCGCTGTGGCTCTCATTGTCACGTTTGTACTCACCGTCCGCGGTCCGTGGCTTGCGCCGCTTGGGCTGGCACTCGGAGTATGGGTGATGGCGGGCGCGATCGTGGAACCTCTTCTGCGCGCGCGCTTCGGCAGCGTGCCGCTGGATGAAGTATGGCGGCGTCTCACCAATCTGCCGCGCGCGGCCTTCGGCGGTATGCTGGCGCATTTTGGCATTGGCATGATGGTTGTGGGGATCGTGGCCACGAGTGCCTTCCAGACCGAGCGTATTGTGGTGATGAAGCCCGGCGCGAAGATCGACGTAGCGGGCTACGAATTGCAGTTTCGCGGCGTCACGCCCACGCCTGGCCCGAACTATTCCGAGCAGACGGGCACATTTGATGTCACGCGCAATGGCGCGGCGGTGACGGAGCTGTCACCGGCCAAGCGGCTATACGATGCGCCGCCACAGCCAACCACGGAAGCCGGCATTCACAACTCCTGGCGCGGCGATCTCTACGTCGTTCTGGGTGATCCGCAACCCGATGGCGGCTTTGCGGTGCGGTTGTATTTCAATCCGCTCGTGCGCTTCATCTGGATTGGCGCGCTGGTGATGTTCATCGGCGGCGGCGTGTCGCTGTCGGACCGGCGCTTGCGTGTTGGTGCCCCAGCCCCTGCGCGCAAATCGAGCGCTGCCGTTCCTGCGGAGTAGAGTTCAGATGAGAGGCCGTAGACAAAAACGCATGCCGTTCGGCTTGGCCATCATCGCCGTTTTGGCGGTGGCTTTCGTGGTGTTCGCACAAACCATCCAACCCGCGCACGCGGTTCAGCCTGACGAAATCCTGAGTGACGCTGGTCTCGAAGGCCGCGCCCGCAATCTGTCTCACGGCCTGCGCTGTCTCGTCTGCCAGAACCAATCGATCGACGATTCCGATGCGCCGCTTGCGCGCGATTTGCGTTTGCTGGTTCGTGAGCGCCTGACAGCGGGAGATACCGACACGCAAGTGTTGGAGTTTCTTGTCTCCCGTTATGGCGATTTCGTTCTGCTGAAGCCGCCCATGAAAGGCTCGACGCTGGTGCTGTGGCTGTTGCCCGCAGCTTTGCTGGCTGGCGGGTTTTGGCTGGCTGCGCGTGCCATCAGGACCCGGCAATCTGCTGCAACATCTCCGGCACTCACACCTGAGGAAGAAGCCGCCTTAAGCGATGTGCTGGCGGAAAATATGCAACAGACAAGCAAAACATCTTAGTCAACCCTCACGGCTGCTTGCGCGCGGGCGTGCTCTGCGCAGAACTCGTAATCCCAAGAGCGCGCACGCTTCCGGTTTCGATTTTGCCTTTTGAGATCGTTTGTGGCGGCTTGGCCTTGGCGACAGTCATCCGCCGCAGCGATTGCAGCAGCTCGACCGTGGCAAGCCCTGTCACCGGGCGGCCTTCGAGGCGTTCGTACATTTCGATTGCCGACCGGCTCGACGCACCATAGAGCCCATCGCGCGGGCCGGAGAAGACCCCTGCGGCCGCGAGATGCGATTGTAACTCGCGCATGTCGGTGCGTGCCGTCAGGAACACGGCGCGGCCGAAATGGTCGAGCGCCCCCGCAAAGGCGCTTGCTGAAACGCCGGTGTTGGCGATGCTCTCTGACTGATAGCGATGGGCGACGGTACCGTTCACAGTCAGAATGCGCGACTGCACATACGTTCCGACATTGATCCCGGCCACTTCCGGGCCTTCTGGTCCATCGATCAACAACGGCGAACCCGACGATGCCCCGCCCGTATCGCACGAATGCAGGATGACTTGATTGGCACCGTCAAAGTCCGTTGAGATCGCCGTCCATGAGGCGTGGTCAAACGAGCGAGACACAAGGCACGGTGAGGCAAACGCCAGACGCTCGCCGGGAAAATCACGATGGTAACCCACTTGGTACAACGGTTGATGCTCGGGCAGCGTTGACAGGTCTTCGGCGCTGCGCTGACTGAGCGGCAGGCCGCCAGCAGTGCAGGCCGGCGCGTCCAGCTTCACAAGCGCCCAGTCGCGCGTCGCATCGATTGGCGGACGAATGCTGACGGAAAATGTTCCCGAGGCCACGTGTGCAACGGAGGCTTGCGAGCCAGCTCCCGCGATGCGCGCCGCCGAAGCAGCCGGGCGGCCATGCAGCGTAAACCGGAAATCGCGCAAGTCAGGCCGCGTCTCGTCGCGGGTCCGGTACAGGCAATGCGCCGCCGTCGCGATCACGGTTTCACTCAAACAGAAGGCCGTGCATTGCGATCGCGTGCGTTGATCGGTCAGAACGCCAATTTTGCGCGCCAGCGATTGATAGGCTGGGGGAATGTCGCGGCGGTCATCGCTGCCAAAAACAGCAACCTGGTGAACATCTGAGCTTCGCCTCAAATCGGCATGCGCTCCAAGGGGCGGGCCCAAAGCCGCCAGCAAACCGGCGGGAGCGGCCCCGAAACACGCGGCTGCAAGCAGTGTCAGAACGGCACGCCGCTGAGGGCCTTTGAACATTCTTTCAATCCCGGACCGGTGCAGCCGCCTTGAACCACATTACGAACTCTTAAGGCGGCTGAAATGCGGCTGTAATGGCCTGCTCCTTATGTCTGGATCATCGATAAACCTTGCTTTGCAAGACGGAGGTTCCTCGCATGCAGAGTTCTCTTTCTACCCCAGCTCATAAGCCCGGTTCAGCAATTAACGGGCCAAAGGCGGCTGGCCGGAGCCGCGTGCGGTTCGGCCTTTCAGCCGCGCTGGCAGGTGGATTGCTCGCCGGCGCGCCAATTCTGTTGGCCAACCCGGCGCTGGCTCAGTTGAAGGCAGCCGACAGCATTGATACGGCCTTTGGCCGTGCACCACTCACCTTCGCCGACATCATCCAGAAGGTGAAACCGTCGGTCGTGAGCGTGTCGGTTGTCAGCGGTGGCAAAGATACCAAGATAGCGTCCAAGGAAAAGGACGGCGGCTCAGACAAGGGCAAGCGCCGCCTACCCGAAGGCATGCCGGATATTCCCAAGGACTCGCCGCTCTATGACTTCTTCTTCAAGAACATGCCGAAGGGTGAGCAGCCCGATGAGCGTCCCTCGCAGGCGCAGGGCTCTGGCTTTGTGATTTCGGCTGACGGCTATGTCGTCACAAACAATCACGTTGTCGAAGGCGCCAACAAGATCCAGGTTTCGTTTGATGACCAGGAAAAGTACGATGCTGAATTGATCGGCACCGACCCGCGCACAGACCTGGCTTTACTGAAGATCCAGTCGTCGAAGACGTTCCCCATGGTGCCGTTGGCAACTCAGCCGCCACGCGTGGGCGACTGGGCCTTGGCTGTCGGCAACCCGTTTGGACTTGGCGGCACGGTGACCGCCGGTATCGTCTCGGCACTGGCGCGCGATATCAATCCTGGCCCTTACGAATTCATCCAGATTGACGCCGCCGTCAATAAGGGCAACTCGGGCGGTCCGACGTTCAATCTCGCAGGCGAAGTGATGGGCGTGAACACGGCCATTTTCAGCCCGTCGGGCGGAAACGTGGGGATCGCGTTTGCGATCCCGGCCAAGACCGTCAACGATGTGGTTGAGCAGTTGAAGAAGAGCGGCTCGGTCAGCCGCGGCTGGCTTGGCGTCAAGATCCAGAATGTCGATGAGGACACATCGGCTGCCTTGGGTCTGCCCGCTTCAAAGGGTGCTTTGGTCAGCGAAATCACACCCGATGGTCCGGCTGCCGGTTCGGGCTTGAAGGTTCAGGATACAATCCTTCAGGTCAATGCCGACAAGATCAACGACAGCAAGGACCTGGCCCGCAAGATCGCGGACCTGCGCCCCGATGCGACGGTTGATCTCAAAGTCTGGCGCGGTGGTGCGGAGCAGAGCGTCAAGGTCAAGCTCGGCAAGTTCCCTGGCTCGGCTGAAGAAATTGCCAAACTCGAACAGGGTCAGGCCCCTGGAGATGAAAAGGCAGATGACGGCGTTGAACTCGGCGCGCTCGGTATGAAACTGGCTCCGTCCAAGTCCTCGGGCGGTAGCGAAGGCGTGACGATTGCCGACGTCGCCAATAACTCGGACGCCGCCGAAAAGGGCCTCAAGGCCGGCGACGTGATCTTGCAGGTCGATGGCAACACTGTCTCAACGCCCGAAGACGTGGTCGAAGGCGTCAACAAGGTTGTCGGCAGCGGCAAGAAGGCGGTGATGTTCTACGTGAAGACCGCAGAGCAGAAGCGCATCGTGCCGCTGAAGTTTGGCAAGAAGGGCTAAGTTTTGCCGCCTGAAGTGTTAAAGCGGCCCGGGACCTCCTCCTCCTGGGCCGCTTTTTTACGTAACGCGCTTTTTTCCCGTCTTATCCGCCCCCATATCCATCATGATGATATAAGCCGGGGAAAGCCCTGCCTGACGCATCCCCCTCACAATCGGAACTCTCCATGCGTGTCCTGCTGATCGAAGATGACCGCGAGACGGCGCAATTTCTGGTCAAGGCCCTGAAGGAAAGCGGCCATACCGCTGACTTGGCCGCTGACGGAGAGACCGGCCTCGCCATGGCGCTAGAGGGTGCCTACGACGTGCTGCTCGTTGATCGCATGTTGCCCAAGCTCGACGGCCTGACCGTTGTCAAAACCCTGCGTGCCGAAGGCCGCCGCGCGCCAGTACTCATTCTGTCGGCGCTGGGCGATGTCGATGATCGCGTCAAAGGCTTGCGGGCTGGCGGCGATGACTACCTGACAAAGCCCTATGCGTTCTCCGAACTGCTCGCCCGGCTTGAAGCACTCGGCCGCCGCGCTGTGCCTGAAGAGCAAGAGACGCGCTACAGCGTCGGCGATCTGGTGCTTGACCGCTTGTCGCATCGCGTCACGCGCGGTGGCGAGGGTATTCCCCTACAGCCGCGCGAATACCGGCTGCTCGAATATCTGATGAAGCACGCAGGCCAAGTCGTGACGCGCACGATGCTGCTGGAAAACGTGTGGGACTATCACTTCGATCCGCAAACGAACGTCATTGACGTGCACATTTCGCGCCTGCGTTCAAAAATCGACAAGAGCTTCGACCGGCCGTTGCTGCATACGGTCCGTGGTGCGGGATACATGGTCCGTGACGGCGCTCCGTAACTCGTTTCCCAATGTGTTCTCCACGGCGGCTTTCCGGCTCACGGCGGCTATCCTGGCGACGTTCGTGATCCTTGCCGCGATCGTCGCCTATCTCCTATTCCAGCAGACGAACGACGTTTTGTCGGAACAAGTGATTTCAACCCTCAAGGAAGAAGCCGTCACGCTGGGACGGGAAGGCGAAATGGGCGGACTCGCGGGATTGACCGAAGCCGTTCGCGCGCGCTCGCGCCCTGAGGGCCCGGGCCTTTACTATCTTGCCGACGGGCAGGGCAACAAACTGGCCGGCAACCTCAACCGCATTCCCCCCGAACTCGCGGCAAGTCCGCAGGGCAGCGTGTTCCGCTACGAGCGCGGTAGCGGCCCCACTGCGCGTCTGCATCTTGGTGTCGCCATTCCTGCGCCTCTGATCCCAATGCCCTTGACACCGGCACCGTGGACCCAAGGCGTGCGTCTCATCGTGGGGCGTGATGTCGAAGAGCAGCGCGTATTTGCCGAACGCATCAAACGCATTTTCCTCGGCGGGTTCGGGCTACTGACAGTTGCAGGCCTGCTCGGCGGATTAGCCATCAGCCGGCTGGTGATGCGGCGTATTGAATCCATGGCCGCGGCGAGCCGTTCGATTATGGCTGGCGATCTCAGCCGCCGCATCCCACTGGCCGGGTCCGGCGATGAACTGGACGATTTGGCGGCAAGCCTCAATACGATGCTGGAGCGTATCGAGCAGCTGATGTACGGCCTGAAGGAAGTCTCAGACAACATCGCACACGACCTCAAGACGCCCCTTAACCGCCTGCGCAACCGGGCCGAAGCAGCGCTGCGCGATCCGCGCGGCGATACCGCTCACCGCGACGGGCTGGAACGCACCATCGAAGAAGCTGACGAACTGATCAAGACGTTCAACGCACTGCTGTTGATTGCGCGGCTGGAAGCGGGCGCGGTGGAAGAATCGAGCGAGATGTTCCGCCTCGGTGATCTTGTGCGCGATGTGGCCGAACTGTATCAGCCTGTCGCCGAAGAAGCTGGGCTCAGCCTGGCCATTGAAGCGGATGATGGCCCCATGGTGAAAGCCAATAAGCAGCTCATCGGGCAGGCCGTGGCGAACCTGATCGACAATGCGATGAAGTATGGCAGTAGCGCGGCCGGGGCCGAAGGTGGGGGCAACGGCGCTTCGATTTCGGTCAAAGTAACGTCGGACGGTGAGCAGGCCGAAATCGCAGTCGGAGACCGCGGTCCCGGCATCAGCGCCGCCGACCGCGAACGTGTCCTGAAGCGGTTCGTGCGCCTTGAGCAAAGCCGCACAGCGCCGGGCACAGGGCTGGGGCTAAGTCTCGTGGCCGCGGTTGCGCGTTTGCACAAAGGCGCGGTACGTCTGGAAGACAATGCGCCAGGGCTGCGGGCCGTGCTGTGCCTGCCGGTTTGAGCCCGCACCGCGATCAGAAAGCCAACGATGGAATTGCCGCTCCACGAGCTGATCGTTGAGACGCCCTTCGCGCCAGCTGAGGGCCGTCATTGGGATGAAGTGGCCAGTCTTCAAACAGCAGCCGAGGCGAGCGAAGCGCAGTTTGACCGGCTCCAATCGGCTTTCGCACACGAGCCCGTTCGCCGCTTGCTTGCTGGGATATTCGCCGGCTCTCCGTATCTGCGCTCGCTGATCACGCGCGATCTTGACCGCTTGCAAGATGTGCTGTGCACCCCGCCGGATCAATCGCTGGCGCAGTTGTGCGCTGCTGTCACTGCGGACACGCAGGCTGCAGCCGATATGCCGGCAGCGATGCGTGCGGTGCGGACCTTCAAAACGTCGGCCGCCCTGCTGATCGCGCTCTGCGATCTGGGTGGCGTATGGCCGGTGGCGCGTGTCACGCACGCGCTGACCGAAACCGCCGACCGGGCGCTTCAGGGCGCGGTGCACTTTCTTTTCTGCCAGGCAGCCTTACGCGGCGATTGGATGAGCGCCGATGAACCCAATCCCGAACGCTCATCCGGTTACATCGTGCTTGCCATGGGCAAGTACGGCGCGTTTGAACTTAACTACTCCAGCGACATCGACGTGATCGTCTTTTTTGATGCCGGGCGCGCCAAAGTGCGGGACGGCTTGGATGTGCAAACCTTTTTCGTCCGGTTGACGCGCGATCTTGTGCGTCTCATGGATGAGCGCACGCCAGACGGCTACGTTTTTCGCACCGATCTGCGGCTGCGGCCCGA
>JANNXL010000204.1:0-5237 GCA_031409575.1 Hyphomicrobium sp. | reverse complement strand
GGCCTTCGCCGGGATGACGGTGTGAAATGCTATTTGGCAGCAAGAATAGAGCACTTGTAATGGGGCTGTGGGCGATCAGAGAAAACGGCAAAACCGCGCGGCGGCTGGTGCGGGGTCTTGCCGTTCTGGCTGTCGCTGCTGCGGTGATCAGTGGTGGCGCGGCTGCGGCGATCCTGGTTGCAAAAGTGCGCATGGGGCCTCCACCCATCGCGGCGGCCGATGCGCTGTCGACGATCGCCGTCGATCGCCACGGCCGTCTGTTGCGCGCCTTCACGACGCCCGATGGCCGCTGGCGTTTGCCGGTCGAGCCCGAAGCTGTTGATCCGCGTTACCTCAAAATCCTGATGGCGTTCGAAGACCGGCGTTTTTATCAGCACCCCGGCGTCGATTTTCAGGCCTTTGCCCGCTCTGGCCTGCAGCTTGTCCGTAAGGGCCGCATTATATCCGGCGGTTCAACGCTTACGATGCAGGCCGCCCGTCTGCTCGAAGGCCGCCACGAGCGCACGGGCGCCGGCAAATTCCGCCAGATCGTGCGGGCGCTGCAACTTGAAGAGCGGCTCAGCAAAAACGACATCCTGCGCATCTACCTGCGGCTCGCGCCCATGGGCGGCAACATCGAAGGCACGCGCGCGGCCTCGCTCGCCTACTTCGGCAAGGAGCCGAAGACTCTCTCGATTGGCGAAGCAGCGCTTCTCGTTGCCATTCCGCAATCGCCGGAAGCCCGCCGTCCGGATCGAAATTCTCCGGGCACCAAAATCGCCCGCGACCGCGTGCTCGACACCGCCGTTGAAGCCGGCGTCATTTCGAAAGCCGAAGCGGATCGTGCTAAAGAGGAGGTGGTGCCAACTGTGCGCCGCGAGTTCCCGAAGTTCGCGCCGCATCTTGCCGAGTCTGAAGCGGCCGCCAAACCGCAAATCGCGGTTCACCGTCTGACGCTCGACCGCGAAATTCAAAGCCAGTTTGAACAGCTCGCCACCGAGCAAACCAAACTCATCGGTGAGAAGCTGTCTTCAGCCATTCTCGCGGTGGATAACGCGACCGGCGAGGTCATCGCCTATGTCGGTTCAGCCGGTTACCTCGACAGTTCACGCTCAGGCGCCATCGATATGGTGCAGGCAATCCGCTCGCCGGGTTCAACATTAAAGCCGATGATCTATGGCTTGGGGTTCGAGGCGGGCCTGGCGCACCCTGAAACGCTAATCGACGATAAGCCAACGCGCTTTGGCCTTTATGCGCCTGAAAACTTCGATGAGGAATTCCACGGCACCGTCACGGTGCGCCAGGCTCTGGGCAATTCGCTCAACATTCCGGCTGTGAAAATGCTTGCCGCCGTTGGTCCGGGGAAACTCATCCACCGCATGGGCCGGGCCGGTGTCGCGACCGTACTGCCTGCTGGCGCGGAGCCCTCGCTCGCCATTGCGCTGGGCGGTCTCGGCATGCGCCTGCAGGATCTGGCACAGCTATATACCGGGCTTGCGCGCGGCGGTGATCCCGTGGCGCTGACTTGGCTCAAGACCGAAAATTCAGCGATGGCAGCACCTGCCATTGCTGCGCAACGCGAAGCCGCGCGCCGCCGTCTGCTGTCCCCGGTTGCGGCCTGGTATGTCACCGATATTTTGAAAGATGCCCCGCCGCCTGCCAACTCAATCGGCGGACGCATCGCTTACAAAACCGGCACGTCCTATGGCTACCGCGACGCCTGGGCCATCGGCTACGATGGCCTCTTCACCATCGCCGTGTGGACCGGCCGTCCTGACAGTTTGCCGACGCCCGGCCTGATGGGCCGCAACGCGGCAGCGCCCATGCTGTTTGATGCGTTCGCGCGGATTGCGCCAACGCGGGCGCCATTCAAGCCGGCACCCAGTGGCGCACTTCGCGTCAGCGGAGCCGATTTGCCGCCGCCCTTGAAGCGCTTTCACGAAGGCCCGGACGATGTCGCCAAGGGTCCGTTCCTGGAGCCTTCGGTGCTGATTGCGTTCCCGCCGGATCGCTCCGAATTGGATGTTGCAGAGCGCGAAGAAGAACCGCTCGTTTTAAAAGCCGAAGGCGGCGCCCTGCCGCTGACGTGGCTCGTCGATGGCGCGCCCATAACGTCAGATCCCCATACCCGCGAGGTTTCGTGGCAGCCCGATGGCCGCGGGTTCGTGAAGCTGCAGGTTGTCGATGCCAAAGGCACTGTCGACCGCGTTTCCGTGCGGCTGCGGTAGGCCGGCAATTCCCCGCAAACTGAGCCTGCCTGCTTCCAATCGTCATGCCCCTCGCGTGGGAACGCGCGCTAGATGTTGCACGTTGATCGTTGGTGGCGGCCGCTGACGGCATTGTATTTGGATTTTCGCATGACATTTTCTGCTGCCTCCCGTGTTCGCGCCCTGACCCTGGTGTGTCTTGGCGCAGTAGCGCTGCTCGCGGGCTGCGATGACAAGAAAAATGCAGGCGATGAGCCACTGCCGAAGCTTGGCGCAAATATAACTGGGACTTCTGTGTCGGGAATTTCGTCGGGCGCCTATATGGCTGGGCAGTTTCAATTGGCGCACGCCAAACAAGTCGTGGGTGCGGCCATCATCGCCGGCGGCCCTTGGGGCTGTGCCGAAAGTGCCTTTGCAGGCATGATGATGCCGGGGCTTGGCGCAGAGATGCTCAACATCAACAAAGCCGTCAACGGCTGCATGTCACACAACATGGCTGCGTTAGGCGTGCCTAACCCGCAAGCACTTGCCGACAAGGCCAAAAGCAAAGCCGATGCTGGCGAGTTGGACCCTATCGCCGAATTCGTCAGCGATCGCGTTTATTTGTTCACTGGCACGCAAGACCGCACCGTCGTGCCGGCTATTGTGCAGGCAGCCCGCACATTTTACGCAGACGCAGGCGTGCCGGATGCAAATGTTTTGTTCGAGAGCAGCTATCCAGCGGGGCACGCTTTCGTCACAGACGACGCCGGGCTTTCATGCGAAAAAACCGGCGAGCCCTATCTGGTCGACTGCGACTACGATCAGGCCGGCGCGCTGTTGAAACATATTTATGGCAAGCTCAATCCGCGCGTTGAGACGGTGAGCGGCACACTCTCAGAATTCGATCAGCGCCCCTATACGGAAAAACTTGGCAGTCATGGGCTATCGGGCACGGGGCTCGTGTATGTGCCCAAGGCCTGTGTGTCGGAAAAAGGCTGCCGCGTGCATATTGCCTTTCATGGTTGCGCGCAAAACCGCTCTGCCGTCGGCGAAGACTTTGCGCGCGAAAGCGGCCTGGCACGCTGGGCCGATACCAACAAGCTCATCGTCTTGTTTCCGCAAACCGCCACCCTGCCCACAAACCCGCAAGGCTGCTGGGATTGGTGGGGCTACACTGGCGCGAACTTCCTCACGCGGGATGCCAAGCAAGTGGTTGCCGTCGAGCGCATGCTGGAGCGCTTGGGCGAGTGAAGGGCCGTGTGTTGGGTTAGAGCGGCTCGTATTTTTTGCAAAGGGCGGCAGTCAAATTCCGCGCGTAACCCAACATCTTCGATCACCCGTGAAATGTTGGGTTACGCGCGGGAATATGTGAGCGAGTCCCACTTTCAAAATCCCGGCCCGCTCTAACCCAACCTACGGAAATCCCGTCGCCCTCTGTATTCAAAAACTCAGCGCTCTCCACCCCACAGGTGTCATCCTCGGATTTATTCCGAGGACCCATTCCTCCGCAGATGCAGGTGACGAAAGATGTGCTTGAGGCGCTGGCGGCACCAAAAACAGACGACTTGATTTGTTGATTGATGGGTCCTCGGGACCAGCCCGAGGATGACACCTTTTATGAGATGAAAGACTTCTCACCCCAACGTCTTGTTTGCGGCCTTCACCTTCTTTGCATCCGTCTCCGGCCCTGCGGGTTTCGGTGATCCCATCCGGCCAGCCAGCGTATCGAATTTAAACGGAACAGCACTATTTCCGTTTTACATTTTTCATCGTAGCTATGGACGCCTGCTTGCCGTTGCTTTTTGGCGACTTGGCAATGAACTGGCCGCTTGCCGAGTCGCGACCAATAAATCGGCCTGCGCGTTCGTCAGCGTTGCCATGAACCGATGCTGCGGCTGCACGCTTTAGTGCTGCGCTAACCCTTTCAATGTCTAAGGTTCGTTTTTTTGTCATCAATCGTCCCAGGCCTCGGCCAAATCAAAATCGCCTTCTAAGCTATTCCAAATGTACCATTCATCGACGATCGGTTTGTAGACCTCATCCAAGTATTTTAGGCTTTTGTTAAAACGCTGCCGAATCGTTTCCTCGGGAATGTCATGACCTCCCGCAGCTACGCGCTTTCTAACTCGTTTAATCGAAGACTCGACGTTGGGCAACCGCAGGTAGACAAGATGAACGACATAACCCTTGGCCTGCCAAGCAGGTATTTTTTGCGAGTAGCCTCAAGCAGCAAGTGTCGTTTCAAAAATGAACTCGCGATCCTGGTCAACCACCTCAGCAATTTGACTGAGCATTATCCGGCCCGCCTGCAAGTTTAACGTAGCAAGGGGTATGCTAGGTGTCGCAATCGATCTCGCTATCTCATCGGCGTTGATGAACACGAGACCTTCCCGTTCGAAGGGAAAGTACTGGTTGACGAAGCTTGTTTTTCCCGCGCCGTTGGGGCCAGCAATGATAATGATTTCTTTCACCGAAGCCCCCTTAGCATCACCCCAACGCCTTGTTTGCCGCCTTCACTCTTTCGGCATCAAGATACAGTTGCCCGCCCATCTCCTTAAATCGCGCGCTCATGCTTTCCATGCCTTGAGCGCGGACAGCTTCCTCCATTTCCATTTGCCGCTCCAGCGCAAGCGCTGACGCGGCGCCTGCTTGCGGATCAACGGCGCCTATCTCTTCCTGAATTTCAGCCAGCGCCTCGCCCACACGCTCATTCTGCTGGCGGGCGTAGTCGCGCACGTCTTGGGTAATCTTCATCGAGCAGAACTTTGGCCCGCACATGGAACAGAAGTGCGCCACCTTGTGCGCGTCCTTGGGCAGCGTCTCGTCGTGATAGCTGCGCGCCGTGTCGGGATCGAGCGACAGGTTGAACTGATCCTCCCAGCGGAAATCAAAACGTGCGCGGCTCAGCGCATCGTCGCGCAACTGCGCCGCCGGGTGGCCTTTCGCCAAGTCCGCTGCGTGAGCTGCCAAGCGATACGTGATCACGCCTGTCTTGACGTCATCGCGATTGGGCAGACCGAGGTGCTCCTTGGGCGTCACATAGCACAGCATGGCGCAGCCGAACCAGCC
>JANNXL010000203.1:0-2389 GCA_031409575.1 Hyphomicrobium sp. | reverse complement strand
GTAGTCTCGCCGGCGCCGGCTGTTGCAGGCACCGCACCTAAGGCTGCTTCCGCACCAAAGCTTGTCGCAGAGCCGCGTCTTGCTGAGCGCCCCTCACGTTTCGAGACCGCGCCTGCCGAAGCCGATCGCCAAGGCATGAATGCTCTGGTGGCTGCGGCTGGACGTGTTGAGACGATTGCGCCGCCCTCGCCCAAGCCTCCCGTTGTGATGGCAAGCCTTGGGGCGTTACCTTCCGTGGCTCCTCCCAAAACGACCATGAGTGCAAACCGGGTTGGTCCCGAACCTGCGGCGGAGCGCAAAACAAGCTGGATCCCAGCCCCTGAGTTCGACGACGATCACCCCGAAGAGCTCGTCTACAGGCCCTTCCCGCTCGCACCGTTACTGACAGCTACGCCATCGGCCGACGATGCCGCACTGTCTGTGATGCAATCGCCTGAGATCAGTAAAACACTGGCCATGCTGGACGATGACATGACGGCGCCACCCATGCGGCTGCGCCCCGGGCAGCAAACGGCAGAGTTGTTGTGGTCGAAAGAGTTTCGCGGTCAGGCCGTGGTGCTCGCCGATCTCTTAGCCGAACGCGATGCGGTTGACCCAAAAGCCACCCTTGCCGGCCGGCTCGTCAAGACGACGTCGCGATAGCGCCACTCAGTCCGGCCCGCGCTTTTGCAATCGGACCTTCTTGCGCCGCGCGCGCGATCAAACGGCCAAGCTCCTTGAAATCCTCTTTGCGCGGCGATGAGGCGCGCCACACGAGCCCGATGGTGCGGAACGGCTCCGGGCTTGCAAAGCGCAACAGCTGGATGTCGCGGCCGCGTTCTTCAACGCCAAGGCTGACTTCGGGCAGCAGCGTGATGCCAAAGCCTGCGGCGACCATCTCGACAATGGTCGATAGGCTGGACGCGCCGAACGTGTTGACCATATCGACCTGCTGGAGCTGGCAATACGACAGCGCCTGATCGCGCAGGCAGTGGCCTTCTTCGAGCAACAGCAAACGCTCTTGTTCGACAAGCTCTTTGGTGGCGCGGACTTTGGCTGGAAGTTTGCGGTTCTTCGGCAGCGCAAGTACGAAGCGATCCTCAAAAAGCGGCAAGCTCTCCAGATCATTGTGCTTTAGCGGCAGGGCGAGCAGCAGAACATCGAGCTTACCATCCAATAGTTCCTCGGTGAGCGGCGCCGTTTGGGTTTCACGCACGAACAGTTCGAGATCGGGATAGGCCTGGCGCACCAAGGGTAACAGCGGTGGCAGCATGTACGGGGCAACGGAGGGAATAACCCCGAAGCGAAGCGGGCCCGTGAGTACGCGGTTGGAATGCTGAGCGTAGGCCACGAAGTCCCGGACTTCGCCGAGGATGCGTGCAGACCGTTCAGCGAGCTCAGCGCCTTTGCTGGTCAGTTGTACACCCGTGCGCGTGCGCTCCACGAGTGTGAGCCCAAGGTTCTCTTCCAGTTCGTGGATTTGCATCGAGAGCGCAGGCTGCGTGACCGAGCACGTCTCGGCAGCACGGCCGAAATGCAGCTCGCGCGACAGGGCGTCAAAGTACTTCAATTGTTTGAGCGTGACGTTGGCCATCAGGACGCCTGATAGATTGTCAAAGAAGATACGATTAGCTCTTATCGCACGCTTTGGGTAGCAAAGTCTCCAGGTTCAGCGGTGTTCACGCGATCTTGTGCGGTCGGACTGCTCAACGCCGCCAAAGCAACGTACTGCCGCAGAGTTTACTCTTGCAAGCAGTGCCAAGACGCTCCGGTCAGGCGCCGAACTGACCGGGGCGTTCTTTTTTATAAGTCCGATTATATTTAATACGGCATCGAGTTGCCGCCAGCCGGTTGCCGGCTACTCTGCCGCCATCATGCGGTCGGCATCGGCTTCGGTGGGGGCGGCCCCCATCATGCCCAGCGCGTGCATGTAAACTTCCAGAATGCTGTCTTCTTCCTGGCGCTCGGTGTCGCTCTTTTTGCGCAGCCGCACGATTTGGCGCAGCGCCTTGACATCAAAACCCACAGCCTTGGCTTCCAGATACTTGTCGCGAATGTCGCTCGCCAACGCCTTCTTCTCTTCTTCCAGCCGCTCGATCTGCTCGACGAGCTGGCGAAGCTGCTTTTGCGCTGAACCTTGAAGCGTGGTCATATTCGTCCGTCCCCTCGACAATGGCCTGACTGCCTCGCGCGCGTTGGTGGTGCGCAGACGCGATCTGACTGAGACGCTAGTCAGCGGCCGCAGAGGCTTCAAGCGCACGTGTGCCGTCATCCCAAGGTATTTGAGCCACAGCCCGAAAGGCCGGAAAATCAGTGTTGCCGCGGGCTTACTTATGCACAGCCTTTGAGGCTTCGAACGCTTTGACAGCTTCGGCTGAGGCCTCTTTTTGGTGCAACGCCTGCCATTGCG
>JANNXL010000202.1:0-4143 GCA_031409575.1 Hyphomicrobium sp. | reverse complement strand
CCATAGCCTTTGAGGATTTCGTCGAGGTTGGTTTTTTCGAACGAGCTCGGATAGGCCTTGACCACAACCGGTTCTCCAGCACGCGGCGCTACGAGGTCGGCAATTGCACCGGAATGGCCCTGAACATCGTAAGGAGAGCCAACGCCCGAATCATGCTGAATGTGAATCACGGGGTGGCCAGCATCGCGGAACCTTTGCAAGAGGCGCTGGCATTCGAGCAGTGCCGGCTCAACGCCCTCAAGCTGCATGATGCCTTCGCGATAGGTATTCTGGCAGTCAATCAACACGAGCGCCGATTTGCCGATCGTGGTTGGGGTATGCCCCATGCCAGTAATTTCGCGCAGCGATTTTGATACTGTCATGGTGCGTGTTCCTGGTTGCAGAATGGGGGAGGCAAAAGGCGCGGACTGAGTGTTGGTCATGTTTACAGGACGGTCAACGCCAGTTGGTGGAGAGCCAGCTGCATCGAGCGCATCGATCTCATTATCGGTATAAACCCGCGAGCGGGTCAGGAAGCGCACGCCTTCCGGGGCCTCGACAGAAAAGCCCGAACCGCGTCCCGGAACCACATCAATGATCAGTTGGGTATGCTGCCAGTATTCAAATTGCGATTTGCCCATATAGAAAGGCTGGCCGCCGATTTCACCCAAGTAAATGTCTTGCGCGCCGACTTTAAAGTCGCCACGCGGATAGCACATGGGTGCGCTGCCATCGCAGCAGCCGCCCGATTGATGAAACAGCAGGACCCCATGCATCGCTTGCAGTTTTTCGATCAAGGCAATGGATGCGGGAGTGGCTGTTACGCGTTCGGGAATAGTGCTGATCATGGCGTTCGCGTCCTTCAGCTGGAGCAGGCCCGGAAATAGTTGAGGCGCAGGCTCGTAATGCGTGCCCGCGCCTCATCTTTATTCACTTCGTGAATGGCGGCCGGCTCCCTGGAGGGGAGTCACCGTTCACAACTTATCTCTTCGTGAATGGCGGCCGGCTCCCCGGAGGGGAGTCGCCATTCACAACTTAGAAGAAGCCCAAAGCATTCGGGCTGTAGCTGACGAGCATGTTCTTCGTCTGCTGATAATGATCAAGCATCATCTTGTGGTTTTCACGGCCGATGCCCGACTGCTTGTAACCGCCAAACGTGGCGTGTGCAGGATACAGGTGATAGCAGTTCGTCCACACGCGGCCGGCCTGGATATTGCGGCCGAACCTGTACGCCTGCGTGCCATTACGGGTCCATACGCCAGCACCCAAGCCATAAAGCGTGTCGTTGGCGATTTCGAGAGCCTGCTCAGGCGTATCGAACGTAGTCACTGACACGACGGGTCCAAAGATTTCTTCCTGGAACACGCGCATCTTGTTGTGACCTTCGATAACGGTCGGCTGCATGTAGTAACCTTCGGCTAGCTCCCCTCCGAGCTGGGCGCGTTCGCCACCCGTCAGCACTGTTGCGCCTTCCTGGCGTCCGATGCCGACGTAGCTCAAGATTTTTTCGAGCTGGTCGTTGGAGGCTTGCGCACCAATCATGGTGGTGGGGTCGAGCGGATGGCCCTGCTTGACCAGCGCAACGCGCTTCAAAGCCCGGTCCATGAATTTCTCGTAGATCGATTTTTGAATAAGCGCGCGGCTTGGGCAAGTGCAGACTTCACCTTGATTCAGAGCGAACATGGTGAAGCCTTCAAGGCACTTATCGAAGTAAGCATCATCGGCATCCATCACGTCTTCGAAGAAGATGTTCGGCGACTTGCCGCCCAGTTCCAGGGTGCACGGGATGATATTCTCAGATGCGTACTGCATGATGAGGCGGCCGGTCGTGGTCTCGCCGGTAAACGCGATCTTGGAGATGCGCTTGTTTTGTGCGAGCGGCTTGCCGGCTTCGACACCGAAGCCATTGACGACGTTGAGGACGCCTGGCGGCAGAATATCACCGATGAGATCCATCAGCGCCATGATGCTCATGGGCGTCTGTTCTGCGGGCTTCAAGACCACACAGTTGCCAGCAGCAATAGCAGGTGCAAGCTTCCAGGTTGCCATCAGCAGCGGGAAGTTCCACGGGATGATCTGGCCGACGACGCCGAGTGGCTCATGGAAATGATAGGCGACCGTATCCTTGTCGATCTCGCAGATCGAGCCTTCCTGGGCGCGGATCACGCCTGCGAAATAGCGGAAATGGTCGACCGCGAGCGGCAAGTCGGCATGTGTTGTCTCGCGGATGGGCTTGCCATTGTCGAGGGTTTCGACAAGCGCCAGCACATCGATGTTCTGCTCGATCTTGTCGGCGATCTTGTTGAGCATTTTCGAGCGATCGGCGTAGGAGGTTTCACCCCATGCAGCGCGCGCCTTGTGTGCGGCATCAAGTGCAAGTTCGATGTCTTCGGCGGTCGAGCGGGCGATCTGGCAAATGGGCTTGCCCGTGACGGGTGAAATGTTGTCGAAGTATTGGCCACGAACGGGCGCAACCCATTGGCCGCCAATAAAATTGTCGTACTTGGAACGGATGGCCAAACGGCCCTTCAGGGTATCCATAGCAACGTGAAGCATGGTGATGATCTCCCAGATTTGTTGCAGTGTTCTTTTATATCCAATCAAATACAACGCACCCCTTGCCCTGTCCACGGGGGTCGCAGTGTCCGGCGTCTCGTACTTTGGTAGGGCGTGCGTGCTAACAGCGGTTTTGCCGGGCACAGCGGTCCGGCCCGGGATTGCGCATGTGTTAGATGCCGTGACGTTTTTACGTTTCGTGCGCTGCGCAAGAGTGAGAAAGCGCTCCATAGCGCTGGGAATTGATTTGGGCGTTGACCTGCTGCCAACACCCGATCAGAAATCTCATGGAAGGTACTCCCATATTCGGGGTTCAATACCCCGTTATTTGAGACAAGCGGACTTAGAGCTCAAAGTTCCGCGCGATCATGGGGACCACGTTTCTCCATCTGGTCAATTATACTTTCGTTTCAAAGCTTTAGAATTATTCGAGTTCTACTCTGACGGGAGCGCTGTGAATGCTGTAACCCGGCATGGGTCCGCCACTTATGGTAGACCAACAAACGGAACACCACTCTTGGGGAGAGCGCTTTGGTTGAAACTCTATCTGGCGCTGCCGCCATCGGTCCGCAGGTTTCTGTTCCGCGTCGTGCGCTCGTATCATGGATTCTGTTCGATTGGGCCGCACAGCCGTTTTACACGCTCGTACTGACGTTCCTATTCGCGCCCTACTTCGCCAGCGTCGTTGTTGGGGATGCCGCACGCGGGCAAACGCTGTGGGGCTATGGCGCGGCAGCCGCCGGCATCTTGATTGCGATTGGATCGCCGTTGCTTGGCGCGCTGGCCGACGGACGCGGGCAGCGCAAACCATGGATCGCAGTGTTCGCGGTTTTGCTGATCGCGTGCTTGTCAGTGTTGTGGCTGGCAACGCCACAGGCGTCGACGAGCACGCTGGCGCTGATACTCGTCGCGTTTGTACTTGCGACAGCCGCTGCAGAATTCGCCAGTGTTTTCATCAATGCGATGATGCCGGGTCTTGTGCCGTCCAATCAGTTGGGGCGGCTTTCTGGCATCGGGTGGGCAACTGGGTATGCAGGCGGGCTTGTGAGCCTTGTGATTATGGCGGGCTTGATAATTGCCAGCGCCACAACTGGCAAAACCATTCTTGGGCTTGATCCCATCGTGCAGTTGGATGCCGCCAGCCATGAAGGCGATCGCCTCATCGGACCGTTTGCGGCGGCGTGGTTTGCGCTCTTCGTCATCCCGTTTTTTCTGTTCGTGCCAGACGTGCGGCCTGCCGCCATTTCACAGGCAGGCCCGCCGCGCAGCGCGTTCTCCGAACTATGGGACACAATCCGCTCGCTTCCATCCCATCGCGACATGATGTTCTTTCTCATCGCGCGCATGATCTACTCTGACGGCCTTTCGGCCATTTTTGCCTTCGGCGGTATTTACGGCACAGCTGTATTTGGATGGGGCGCGCTCGAACTGGGGCTGTTTGGAATTGCGCTGACGCTGACGGGCGTATTCGGTGCAGTCATCGGCGGCTTTGTCGATGACAGGGCTGGTTCGAAAACCGTGATCTTGATGTCGCTCGCGATTTTGATCATCGGCGCACTGGGGATCTTGTCAGTTGATAAGAGCCACGTGCTCTACACCATCGAAGTC
>JANNXL010000201.1:0-7021 GCA_031409575.1 Hyphomicrobium sp. | reverse complement strand
CGCGGACACCACGGACGAGGCGTGGCGGGAGGAACTGGACGGACTGGGCCATCGCCTAACGACGCTACGCGAGCAGGCGCCTGGCGGAGAAAGCCGGGTCGGTGCCGCCGAAGCGCTGCGTGAACACTTGCACGAAAGGCGTGCACAGGCCGAGGCGCGTCGCAACGAGTTGGCCCAACGGGGTTCATCACCCACGCTGCCTGTTGTCGTGGGTGGCCGCCTTCGCGGCCATGACGGGAAGGGGGTTGCAATCGCGTCATGTCCCTCATCTCGCCACCCCACAGGTGACATGCGAGTTCGAGGGACACGTTCGAGTTCGAGGGACGAGTTCGGGGGACACATTACTTATCTGTCTACGGATGAATTTTCTGCGGGCAGAAAAAGTATCTATGTCGGGAGACACGATCACGATTGCTCCGCAATCGCGTCATGTCCCCCTCTTGCCGTCATGGCCGCGTCGCATTCATCACGCAATCACCGCCAGCCCCTTCGCTTTGACGATAGCGAGCAGCTTCAACGACGGGCCGCTCGGCCGTTTGGTGCCGCGCTCCCAATCGCTCACGAGTTTGGTGCCGACGTTGAGATGATGCGCCAGTACGGCCTGGCTGACGCCCTCGCGCTCGCGCAGGGCCTGGATCTCTTCGCCCGACAAGACCTCAACCTTAGTAAGACAGAAGGTGTCGAAGGCGCGCATGGTCTTCTTGTCCAACGCGCCGATACGCGAGAGACCCTGCGCGGTCTTGTGCAGCGTTTCGATGCGCGTATTTGGGTATTTAACTTTCTTAGCCTTCGTCATTGCACATCACTTCCGTTAGTTCATCGGCAGCAATTGCCGCTTCGATCAATCGTTCATTCATCCCAAGAAAAGCCGTGGCGACTGTTCGCCAGAACTCCAATTCCTTTGCGCCAATGTTGGCACGTTCGCTCTTGGCAAAGCCGTGGACAAACACACTCCGCGTCTTGGCGCGGAATACGATGAGGGTGCGAAAGCCGCCTGATCGTCCCTGCCCCGGACGCGCGACCCGCTGCTTGATGAGGCCGCCCGTCAGATCTCCATCGATGATGCCGCGCTCTGCACGCCCGATGGCTTCGCATAACATGGCGTCTGCAATCTTTTCCCGCCGCGCGAAGCGGGCAAACTCTTTCGTCTTGAACACCCGCACTGGTCACACCCTCTGATCTCACCATAACTATCATACTCAGTGGTACAGTTCAAGACGAGGGTTTCTGGTACGGAAAGGCCCACGCAATCGCGTCATGTCCCCCACTCCCGCCACTCCACCGCTGTCATCCCGGTGCTTGTCACCGGGACCCATTCCTCCGCTTGGGAAGGTGAGGGACGATGTACCGGTGGCGCGTGCCGGGTAAAGAAATCTTCGCCAGAATTTGTTGATTGGTGCGTCCCGGCAACCCACGGGACAAGCCCCAGGGCATGTAAATGCCGGGATGACATCCAGGGTGCGTTTGGCAGTGCCGATGACGCCCTTTTGGCGAGGTCTAAACCCCGCTCCCCGCCCTCCAGGCGCAGGAGTTTCGCCGCCGTGCAATAGCGCGATCACGGCGACCGAAAAAACCTGCATGATTAAAACACACGAAAAGGGTCTTAAAATTCAGCAAGTTGCATTCTTTAATTCAGACTACAATTCAACAGCCGGCCCAATTAAGCCGTGTCAGTTTTCATTGACAGTTCGATCTATACACCGCCACGGCGTTGCATATAATCGTGTGGGCAGGCTGCCACTATTGCCGCGCCGCCCGAAAGACAAAATCTGAACTCAAGCTCGCCGGATAAGTGAGTTTCAAAGGCTGACTTGGCAATCGTCCAATGACTTTGTTTAACGACCGGCCGCGCGCGGTGTGGGACGCGTGGAGTAACAAAAACAAGACTGTTGGGAGTTAACGACATGCAGGAAACGCAGAAGACGCCGGAGTCATCCAAGCTGCCAGATGCATTGAGGATGCCGGACGCATCGAAGCCCGACGCATCGAAGAAGACGGAACCGGTCATCATTCTAGACTCCGCGAAGCTGCAGGACCAATCGAAGTTGGCCGACGCAGTGAAGCTGCAGGATGCCTCAAAGATGAAAGAGTCTTCGAGGTCATCAGATTCGCCGAAGGCGGCTGACCCCGTGAAGCTGCAGGAGGCAAAGAAATTGGCGGACGCACCCGCATCACCGAGTTCAACTGAGAGCGAGAATTCACCGGCGATACTCGACTCACTGAAGATGCCGTTGCTGGTCACCGCAGCCGTGGTGGGGTTGCTCGCGGCGAGCTGGAATTTTTCCGAGCGCACCAGCGCGCTCGCCTCGCTAACGGAAGCGCGCGCGAAACTCACTGCAGCAATCGATGCAAAAGCGACGGCTGAGCTGGCGCTCGCTGCCGCACAGGCGAAGCTTACAGAAGAGCAAACGGCGCGGTCTGTTGCCGAGAAGGCCGTCGCCGACGTGAAGGCGGCGCTGGCAACATTGCCGCCGGCGGCACTTCCGAAAGAGTCCATGACGGCGAAAGATCCAGCAGCAGCAACAGAGCTGGGCGCACCCGCACAACCAGCCGCAGTGCCAGCCGCTGTAAAAGATCCAGCGACTGAAAAAGACTACTTCCCGCCGGCAGCGTCTGCCACCACAAACGGGTCTGCCGCGCCAACGCAGGCGTACAAGTGGTCTGTTGCGCCGGGAGAACCCGCCTCGGTCACAGCGCCAGCCACGTCACCAGAGCCGCTTCCGGCGAAAGAGCCACCTATCGAAACACAGCCCTAGTTGGGTCGTGGCCTAGTTGGGTCGTGGCTGGAAGACTTGAGCTGCAGAATAGTGGCTCGAGGCACGCGGCAGCGGTAACGCGCACGCGGGGACATGGCTGGAATTCAATGCACTTGAATTCGTGATCGTGTCCCCAGAAGAAATGGGCGGCTTTGTTCGCTCCAATCGTGACCGGCGGGCGCCTCCACCACGCGAAGTCGCCGCGAGCCAACAAAAAACTCCACACTTTGAATTCTCAACCGATCCGGTCTACAAGGCCGTGAAACGGAGGAATTGATCATGCCAACAATGTCGAACTCGCGCCGCAAGGCCATTCAAGCGAAACAGCGTAAATCTGGTAACGCTTTGAAGCGGGCTGCTAAAATCGCAAAGAAACAGCGCAACGCAGCTTGAGCTTACGGGTCCGCTGTGAGTTGCTGCCGCCAATCCTTAGGGTGCGACAAGACCGGTACTCCACCGGTCCATTGGGGCCCTGCGTGAGCTGTTACGCCAGTCGCGGGCCTACCTGCACGTCCACATGGGGCCGCGGTCAAAGTGGAAATGGTTCTTGTGTGCGGCGTTAAAGTCGGGCCCGAGAGAGACGCGGAAATAGCCGCATGACCGGCGCTTGATATCGCGCAGGAACTTGGCTTCGGTGCCGTTGCCGGGCCAGTCTTTGAGCACGGAAACCTTGCGGCCGTCTTCCAGCGTAAAGCCCGCCACGTCGAGCGCGTTGGCGGTAGCGTGCTGGCTCTTCGTATTTCGCCACACCGTACTGCCGATGATATTGCGGCAATCGTAGGTGCCCATTTCTTCAATCGCGGTCACGCGCTTGCCAAATGCGGACGCAGCAGCCGGTTGCACTTCGTGCTCGATCCAAAGTGTTAAAGCAGCAGCCAACTCGCAGGTGATGGGTTCCACTCCGAGACGTGCGCCGCCGGCCATCGAAAATTTCACACTGTTGCTCCAGCCGCAGCCGTCTTTCATGGCTTGGTCGGGAATGGACGTCGCGTCGATATGCGGGGCTTTCAGTATAGACTGACACAGCGCCGCATCATGCCGCAGCGCTGCCAGTTTGGGGTCTAGAAACCAACCTGGCGGGTGTTCCAGCGAGACAGGGGCGAACGGGCTGTAGCGCTGCGGCACGAGGCCGAACCAGAACGCACCGAACACCGAGACGGAGACCAGGACCACCAGCACAAGCTGGAACACGGCCCGGAAAAAATTGCGCATCGTCTGCCCCCTCGCGTGTTGCGACGAGCAACCTACTAGAGCTGCCCCGCCTTGGCCAAGCGCTTAAACAGCGAAACGCGCCATTGCTGGCGCGTTTGCTGGAGAGAGGGTAGGCGTCGTGAACTTAGGAGCTAGCTGATTGCACCCCGTTACTGGGTGAGGCGCAGGCTGTTCAACTGCTGGGCAATCAGAATAAAAGCCTGGCGCAGTTCATTGCCGTTCTGTGCCGAGAAGTATGTCTCAGGGCTGCTGGCGCAGGCCCTCAACAGCGACTCGGCTGCGGCTGGCGACTGGAAGGCGATGGTATAGACAACGACATCGCGGTTCTTTGTTTCACTGCAAATCCGGCGGGCTTGGGTGTCAGAGTTGCCGTTGCCGTTGAGGTACTGCGTGTTGAATTCGCCGTCTGTCATCAAAACGATTGCCTTCAAAGTCTTGCTGTCGTTGTAGGCGACCGGGCGGCTGGCGGCCGGCCAGATGAAGTTCCACTCCGGTGAGATGAGATAGCTCGCCCAGGCCGCACCAATATGCCCAGCCGTGCTGCCATTGGCCGTGTAGGTGTCAATATTGGCCTTGAGGCGAGCCTTATCTTCGGTCAGCGGCTGCACTGTGGAATTCGGGCACGACAAGCCGTTGCGTGTGCCAAGCCAGGTGCCTGCAGCTGGTGCAGCGTCTGTGAAGGCTGCCGGTCCGCCACGCTCGTGGACGCACCTGTTGCTCAAATTGTTGGTCACGGTACGGGCATAGCCGCCGGCGTTGACGCTTGCTGCATAAGGAGCCAGCCCAATGCGCACCTTATTCGGGGTGCCGCCATCCGGCATCAGAATGTCGACAAGGTCTTTCGCAGCTAAGCGCAGATCCACGATTTTCTGGCCGCTCATGGACCCTGTGAGGTCAAGCGCCATGCCCAGTTCAATGTCTTTCTGCTCAGACAGAACACTCGACGTAACCGGCACATTGATGGCGTTGAAGTTGGCCGCAGCCAGCACCGTCATGTCGACGGCTGTGGTGGCGTCAACTTTCACGAGACCCGATTGGCGATCGACGATGACGTTGACATTGCTGATGTCGCCGAACTTGCCTCCCTGGTTCATGTTCTCGTTGAAGTATTTGAGCGTGATCGCCCTGACCTGGGCGTCCGTCAGGCGGCCATCGAGCAGCGCTTTTCCACCAGCCAAGGATGCAGCGTCGGCTGCGGCAAGTGTTTTGCCATTCGCATGCGTCACACGGCTATAGTCAACGGCCATGCCGAGGGACAGCAGCAAGACCGAGAAGACGAGGCCGAAGATAGGGGCAACGCTGCCACGCTGGTC
Source organism: Hyphomicrobium sp. (assembly GCA_031409575.1). Classification (GTDB taxonomy): domain Bacteria; phylum Pseudomonadota; class Alphaproteobacteria; order Rhizobiales; family Hyphomicrobiaceae; genus JANNFX01. The sequence goes on along the minus strand of JANNXL010000201.1, from coordinate 1,740 downwards.
GGCGGCGAATGCAATCCGGACCTTCTGAAGCTGGGCAATCATGGATGCTCTCCCTGCGAAAACACGAAACTGGTGCAGGGGGAGCTGCAAACCGGGTGCCGCCTTGCAGCTGAGGCGTGCCACGATGTCAAAAACCGAATGCGACTGGTTTAGAACTCGTAAACGTGCGTTCCAAGGGCGCGCGAATCTGCAAGTTTAAGGCTAACAAAAGGCTTTGAGAGGGAGCGTCGGCTGCACATTGGCATCGTTCGACTTGGCACAAGGCTTTCCTGGTGCATTGCGTCCCCACCAGTTCCCGGATTGACACGTCTCAAAGTGAAACGGACTTTAGCCTTCAACTCAAAAATCTGAAGTCAGACCGGCTTTTTCCCAATCACCGTATCGGATTGGGTCAAGTCCGCCGCGGCCGCCGAACTCCTCTGGCGGTGTCAACTTTAGGGCGTATTCGGCCTGTGCGCGGCGATCCGCGGCCTCAGCGAGCGCGCGCTGGGCTTCGGGCGAAAGCGGCGGGCGCCGGCTTTCGGCTTCTGTGACTGTTCCAGTGTCTGGGTTCTGAGGTGTAGTCTCTACCATTGATGGAGTGTCTCGGGCCGGTTGGTTTTGCGTGCTGCGGGCTGGTTGTCGCCAAGGCGCTTACCTATATAGAGACAAGACTGGCGGCAATGCAAAACATGCCGCTGCCACCGCGTGCCGCAATACGGAGGGCGAAATGCCTTTAAACTACGCCAAGACTTTAATGCTGCTGGTTGTGCTGACCGGCATATTTATCGCGATGGGTGCGGTGGTCGGCGGCCGGGCCGGCATGGTGATCGCGTTCGTCATCGCAATGGTTATGAACGGGCTTAGTTTGTGGAAGTCCGACACCATGGTCTTGAAGATGTTCAAGGCGCAAGAGGTGGACGAGCGCACCGCGCCGCAACTCGTGCAAATCGTGCGCAGCTTGGCCGCGCGCGCTGAACTGCCGATGCCGCGCGTTTACATTATGAATACGCCTCAGCCAAATGCCTTCGCGACGGGCCGCAATCCGGAGAACTCGGCGGTCGCTTTTTCTACTGGGTTGCTCGAAGCCCTGTCGCCCGAAGAAGTCGCCGGCGTGGCAGCGCACGAACTCTCTCACATCAAGAACCGCGACACCCTGACAATGGCAATGGCTGCGACCATTGGCGGGGCTATTTCGATGATGGCTCAGTACCTTCAATTCGGGATGCTCTTCGGCGGCGGGAACCGCAATGACCGCGGCGGCGGCGGTTTTATCGGCGCTCTAATCGCGATGATCGCTGCTCCCTTTGCCGCCATGCTGGTGCAGATGTCGATCAGCCGGTCACGGGAATATCAGGCCGATCGCATGGGCGCTGCGTTGTGCGGTAACCCGCGCTGGCTCGCCACAGGGTTGGAAAAGATCAATGCGCTGGCGCGCAAAATTCCGAACCAGCAAGCTGAGATGCATCCGGCAGGCGCGCACATGTTCATCGTCAATCCGTTGACAGGCCGCGGCGTTGACAATTGGTTTGCCACACATCCTGCGATCGAAAATCGCTTGGCAGAATTGAAAAAGCTTGAGCAAGAGTGGATCGCCAACGGTTCGCTGACGCCAGCTGACTTGAATGTGGCTTTCGATGGTACGGGCGCGGCATCAGGTCCATGGACGGCTGGCCGCAAGCCGGATCAAAATCAGGGTCCGTGGGGTTGAGGGCAGTCGCGCCCGCCCCTCTTGACCCGTGAACCCGGAGAGATGTCCGC
>JANNXL010000200.1:0-5618 GCA_031409575.1 Hyphomicrobium sp. | reverse complement strand
GCACTTTGGGGCCCAACCTGCGTTTCGATCGACTACATGAAGGGGCCGTTCTGGTTGCCGGGTTCTGTCAAGGAAGGCGACTATCTCGAAATCACCAACGTCGGGGCTTACGGCCGTGCCATCGCCGGCGATTTCAACGGCTACGGCAAGTACGATGAAGTGATGCTCGACGACGAGCCCATGCTCACCATGTATGGCGCCAACACGGCCAGCACCGTCATTGCCGGCCAAAGGTAATCTGTAATGAGCCCACGCAAAGGCGTGCTCGACTACGTTACGGGCGCGCAAAGCTTCCTTGGCACCGAGCGTTCGGATCGCGGCCGTCCGCAAGATGCCAAATGTGTCGTCATTCCATTTGGGCTTGAGGCGTCCGTATCCTATGGCGGGGGAACCGCCAGGGGACCGCAGGCCATTCTGGATGCCAGTCACCAACTGGAGTTGTTCGACGAGGAGCTGTGGCGCGAGGCCTATCGCGACTATGGCATTGCGGTGATCCGCGAACCCGTGATCGCGAGCCCCGTTTCTGCGGCACTCGATCAACTTGAAGGCCTCGTTGAAACCGTTTTAGCCGAAGGCCGGTTTCCGTTTGTGCTCGGCGGCGAGCATTCGTTGACCGCAGGTGCCATCCGCCCATTTGTCAAGCGCTACCCCGATTTGGTGGTGTTGCAGTTTGATGCCCATGCCGATCTTCGCGATGGCTATCATGGCGAACACTACAGTCATGCCGCCGCTATGCGCCGCGTGCTCGACCACGCAAGCCTCAGCCTGGTGTCCGTTGGTATCCGCGCCATCTCGTCGGGTGAGGCGGCGTTCTATGAACAGAACCGCGGCCGGATCTCGATCCACTGGGCCAAAGACCAAGCGGCATGGAATATCGAAGACATTGTCGCACCTTTGAAAGGCAAACCGGTCTACGTCACCTTCGACATTGATGGCTTAGATGGCGCGCAAATGCCGGCCACTGGCACACCAACGCCCGGAGGGCTCGACTATCTGCAAGCGCTTGCGATCTTGAAACGCGCGGCAGAAGTTTCGACCTTTGTGGGTGCCGACCTCGTGGAACTCGCACCCATCCCAGGATTGCATGTATTTGACTACACGGCCGCCCACCTTGCCTACAAGATCATGAACTACGCGCTCTCGGGTACTGGACCGAAAGCCAAGGCATAAGACCATATTGTCCACAGCTGCATAAGTCCGGAAAATCTAACCGCTAACGACTCAGTCTAGCGTCGGCCCGTTATTCTGCGGGAGCGGGACTGCTATGAGCCTCATTGAAAATGTTTTGAAGCCTTCCGGCTTTTTCTGGCTGAAGAAAAGTACCGATGCTGAGCGGGAGCCTGAACCGCGGGAGCAGCATGACCCTTCTCTCGCGTCCATTGAGTATGAACTTTTGCAGTTGCGCGCCTCGCTTGAAGGCATCATGGACTTCGATGACAAGCCAATTGCGTCACGGGCCGCATAGTTCTGTGGCTCTTGTTCCGCCAAACCGACGCCGTTGATCATTCGAATTCATGACGGCTTCTTTGGTTCCTCAATGTACCGGACAATGCGTCTGCGGCACCCGTGACACTATCCGGCTAACGCTGGGTCAGGCTAGGCTTGCGATTGGTTGATCGCCCGCACCGTCGACCTTAATACATAAAGCTCCCAACCGCCCCTTAATTGGCCCATTCACCGGCAAATTGATTTTGTTGGGATTAAATCCCAGTCTGCGACGTTCTCTTTGAGGCTGGCGGGGGAGAAGCCTGTGTCAGATGACATCCGAAACCGGATGGTGGAGTTACTGCCGCGGCTGCGGCGGTTCAGTTATGCCCTAACGGGTAACTTGGACGAGGCTGATGATCTTGTTCAGGAGACGTGCGCGCGTGCCCTGTCGAGTGCCGGGCAGTGGCAGGAAGGAACGCGTTTGGACAGTTGGATGTATCGCATTGCTCAAAATCTTTGGTTTGATCGCTTGCGCGCCAGCAAGGTCCGTGGCGAATCCGTCAACGTCGATACCGCCTACGAACTGGCTGGTTCTGACGGCCGCGATGTAACCGAAAGCCAACTTATGCTGCAGGTCGTGTCAAAAAGCATTTCCCGTCTTCCAGCAGATCAGCAGCTGGTCATCGCACACGTGTGCGTCGATGGGTTGTCTTACAAAGAAGCAGCCGACACGCTCGGCATTCCCATCGGAACAGTGATGAGCCGTCTCGCTCGTGCGCGCCAGTCGCTACATGCTGCCATGATGGCAGAAACTGTGAAGCCGGCTCGAACGGTTCACGTTATTAAAGGAGGAAGGCCATGAACGGCATCTCCGACGAAATGCTCATGTCATACGTTGACGGTGAGCTTGATGGCGCAGCCTCGGCACGCGTTGAAGCAGTGTTAGTGCACACCGCCGATGTCAGGGCACGTCTCGCTGCTTTTCAGGTGACAGGCCGGGCGCTGGGTCAGTTGTTTGACCGGCCCATGTGCGAGCCCGTGCCACAGCATTTGATCGATGCAGTCATGCGTGCGCCGCCGGGCGGGTCGGGTGCGGTGACGGCCTCCGCCACGATCCTTCGATTGGATAAGCCCTTGCGGGAACAGCGGCACCCATCTCCGCGCTGGATGCTTGCTGCAGCGTGCCTGGCACTATTGGCAGTCGCCGCTGGATCGCGCTGGATCGCAAACGAAACGCTTCGTGGTTTCGATAATTCGTATGGCGTCGCGACGGCCGCGGACGGCGCACATATTGCTGGAGCACAATTGGCGGCGGTGCTGGAGACGACGCCAAGCGGCACCGTGAGCGTCCAAACAATTGACGGCGCGCACGCGGCTGTCAAACCCGTTCTGACTTTTGCTGCATTTGGCGGCCGCTATTGCCGTCAATATGAAGTCACCCGTGAGGGCGCGGACAATGCGCTCGCAGGCGTTGGGTGCCGCGATGTTACGGGTCGCTGGCAGGTTGAAGGGCAAGTTGTTGTCGTTCCCCCGCCGCCGTCTGCCAGCGTCATCAGACCTGCGGGCAACGGCAGCTCTGGCGAGATCGATGCCATCACCGACCGGCTGATATCGAGTGAGGTATTTGGATTAGAGGAGGAAGCCGGTGTCATGAAGGAGGGCTGGCAACGAACCGGCACTCCCGCACTGGACGTGCAACCGTAACCGCAATTGAATTGACTGGACCGTTGAGGGTTCCCACAGCCCGCAGCGAGCCAGGCAATGTGACGGAAAGCGCAGCCTGCCCCGCGTACAGCGTAACGCTTTCCGCTCCACGAAGCTCTCCTTCGTCCTCAATCCCAGCACCCCCGCTAGCTGGTCCAGGACGGAGGAGAGTTTTTGTTTTTTGTGCAGACCCAGCGGCCTGCGCACCGGCTGCTCATTTGGCTCTTTCCGGCCGAAGCCAAGGAAGTTCTTCTTCTGCACTCAACGGTGCAAGCGCAGGGGCTGCACCAACACCAGAAGGTTTTGCCATCGCCTCAGAGGCGATACGCCTGGCAGTGAGGCCGGGTTGCGCTGCTATCTGATTGCCGCTGCACGACGTTGGTGCAATCAACAATCCTTGGCCGAAAATCACATCAGGGCCGGGTGCACCGAGATCGCGGTAGGCGAGTGCGGAGAGCACGTCTGCAGGTGATTTGCCGGGAAGTTGGGAATAGATCGCCGCCAGCGCCGCCGTCACGTAGGGTGTGGCAAACGAAGTCCCGGAATGATAGCCCTCCATGGATCCGGGCTGCGCTGTCCAGATTGCAACGCCAGGAGCCGCAACATCTATGTAGCTGCCGCGGTTGGCGTACTTGTAACTTCTCAAGTTCTGGCCGACTGCCGTCACCGCGATAACTTCGTCGTAAGCGGCGGGATAACTTGGCGCTGCCGAAGGTCCTCCGTTGCCGGCAGCGGCGACAAATAGAACGCCCTTGGCTGCAAGTTTTTTTATGGCTTTTGCCAGCAAGTCATCAGGCGGACCCGACAGGCTCAAGTTGATGATCTTGACGTTTTTGGTCTCAAGCCAGTCGAGGGCGCGCAACATACTCAAGGTGTCGCTTGCTGGTTCGTTGTTTGGTCCCGCCCTGAAGATGTCTGCGACATAGAACGTGGCATTGGGAATTAGGCCGGGAGTGCCGCTTGACGCATCGCCTGCAAGTAGAGCCGCCACGCCCGTTCCATGCCAGTCAGGCCCGGGCGCCCCGTCGGGACTGAGATGAGCGACTTCAAGTTTCTTGTTGGCAAAGGCCGGATGGGTAAGATCGACGGATGTATCAACGATGCCGATCTTCAATCCCGAAACACAGCCGCGCAGTTCTGGCTTCCAGCCAACGATGTCGTGGCCGAAGCAATGGTCAACGCCGCAATGGACGCCCGAGCCAGTGGGTGACGCCGGCGCAGATTTTTCCTGCGACGCCGGGCTCGTTCCCGTTGCTGTGCGGAAAAGATTGTAGTGGTGGTTGACCGTAACGCTGGCCCCGGGTTCGGCTTGGGCGAGTAGCGTTTCGGCGGCCGCAGCCGTCATGCCCTCGGGAGCCATGAGCCGCGTTACTGCATAGTCGAGACTTGAAAAGGCTGTTGCGCCTTTGGTCTTGAAGCCAAGGGCCTTGGCGCGTGCAATCGTTCGCGGTGAGGCATTGATTGCCAGCACTTCGGGATGTCCAAACTCAGGAAAATCGACCGCCGGCAACCGGTAATCAGCGACCGTCTTTTGCTCGCGGCGTTTTTCCTTTTCCTTTTTGATAGGCTCAGCTTTTTCGCTTTTCTTCGGCGCCGGCGTTCCAAAGAACAACTGTTGAATTGTTGCAGGTGGCGGCGCGATCTCAGCTGGCTCTGCGGCCGCTTCAACTTTTGACACTCCGGCTGTTGCGGCCGCTGTGTTGGTCCCAGCTCCGGTGACAACAGCGGGCCCTGCATCAATGGGCTTTGCGCCGCTGACGGCAGAAGTGGGTGGTACAGCCACTGGAGTTTGCCCGCCCGAGGAATGCGATGAGCCCAGGGCCGTGCCAGGCACGACGGCAGGCTGTACCGCTTTAATGGACGGTTCGCTGCGGGGCTCAGGCTTGGCTGCTTGCTCTTTTATAACAATGGGCTGGCGTTCTGTTTTTTGCTCACGCGCCTGCTGCCTTTGCTGGGCCTCCTGGTCGCGCTGCTGTTGCTTGGCCTGCTTCCCGGCCTCCCTCTCTGCGTCGCGGGCCTGCTTCTCCTGGTCGCGCTGCTGCTGTTTGGCAACTTTTTCGGCTTCCCGCTGCTGATCTTTTGCTTGCTTCTCCGCTTCTTTCGCCAGGCGAGCGGCTTCCTTTTGTTGTTCCTTTGCCTGCCGGGCTGCTTCCCGCTCAGCGTCACGCGATTGCTTCTCAGCATCGCGTTGCAATTGTTTGGCTTGCCGCGCCGTCTCACGCTCCATTTCGCGAGCCATCCGCTTTTGGTCTCTGGCAAAATTATCGCCGGCGTAAGCCGGAGAACTCAGCCACTGGAAAACGAGCGGCACCTTGGCGAGCGGTCTTGAATTTGGATTTTGCGTGGGGCTGATCACAGAAAGCGCCAATGCAACGATGCAAATGGCAAACTTTCTTGATGCCATTGCGTCAAGCAGATGCGTTCGCAGGGATTGGTGAAATCCGCTTGCTCTATCGCCGTTCTTGAGTGTGTTGCCCCGCATGCTT
>JANNXL010000199.1:0-6644 GCA_031409575.1 Hyphomicrobium sp. | reverse complement strand
CAAAACTTAGCCGCGAGATTGGGGTCCCGGGCCTCAGCATGGGCATGAGCGGCGATTTTGAGACCGCCGTGCAATTCGGCGCGACGCACGTGCGCGTCGGTTCGGCGATTTTTGGCGTGCGAACGGCTCCAGCCGTTGCCTAGCCGAATTGACATTGCGTCATGATTGGGAGACCTTTTGCCGGTTGGCGATTTGCGCCGGGCAGGGGGACCAAGCCATGAAAACTGTCACCATATGCGCAACACTCATCGCAGGTTTGGCACTAACTGCGGGCACGGTTTTGGCCGAAGACTCGAGCCTCGCCGCTTCGCACGATCTCGCCAAGGAAGGCGGCCGGTTGTGCATGAGCAATCACGCACATACAGGTTCGGCGGAAGCTGCAACGAAACCCGCCGCGCGTGCTGCCGCCATCCGGTCGTGGGCAGAGTTCACAAACTTTGAGTATGGCAGGTCTTGGGCCAGTTTCTCAGCCGCCGCCGGAAGCACAACGCGCTACACAAAGGAGACCACCGGGTGGAGTGCTACTGTAGATGCGCGGCCGTGTAAGCGCTGATATCCCCACCATGTGCCACACCCAACGTCACGTTGGCGGCAGAAATGCTTCCAAGTCCGGTGTCATCACGATGTCGTCCTGATCGCCGCCCGAAGAGTGCACGACGATCCAGGTGCACGGTGCGCCGCTGTCGTTCACCGGTGCATGCGGGACGTCTCGCGGCATGAACATTTGTTCGCCGCGCACCAGGTCGGCCCGGTGTTCGAGCTTATCGCCGTAGTAGACGGCGCAGCGGCCCTCCAGCAGAAACGCGATCGTATCGATGCCCTTGTGAAAATGCGGCTTGGCCTTGGCACCGGGAGGCATCGGCAGCACATTCATGCAGACGTTCGTCTCGCCAACCGTGTCGCGCGAAACCCCGGCCTGATACGTGAAGCCTTGCTGGCCCACGTACGTCTGGCCTGGCTTTACGATCTTGGCTCGTTGTGCTGCGGACATTTTTGTTTCATCCTAATTCTAGTTACTAAAGCCACCTCCGCCTCCGGCTCAGCCGGGCGCCACCGACTTGTGAATAGCGCCGGAAAACGGGGTTGTCTCCCGCCCCCCGTCCCGCGCCGCATTGCCGCTCGACAAACCCGGGTTTTTCCCCTATCAGGCTGGCATTCCATACCCTTATAGGGTTGCCCAAACTGGGCCGCACGAGCCGTGCGCGCTGAAGCCAAGTGTATTCCGCAAGGAATACTGGGCTGGCGGTGCAGCTCCTCTGCATTGATGTACAAAGAAAAAGGACTGAAAAATGGACATCATCCGGCAGCTCGAGCGCGAGCAGATGAATGCTGTGCTGACAAAGCGCGGCGTGCCTGAATTCTCCCCTGGCGATACCGTTAAGGTCATGGTCCGGGTCGTTGAACTCGGCGAACCCGACCCCAAAGACAAGAAAAAGAAGGCCGCTGCAGCCCGCACCCAAGCAGAGCGCCTGCAGGCTTACGAGGGCGTGGTCATCGCGCGCTCGGGCGCGGGTCTCAACGAGAACTTTACTGTTCGCAAGATTTCTTACGGCGAAGGGGTGGAGCGCGTGTTCCCCATCTACTCGCCGATCATCGCCGAAATCGAAGTTGTGCGCCGCGGTAAGGTGCGCCGCGCCAAACTTTATTATCTCCGCGGCCGCCGCGGTAAGGCAGCCCGTATCGTGGAGCGCACAGACGTTCGCGCCCGCCGTCTCAACGCCGCTTGGAAGGGCTTCAAGAAGCCTAAGGGCGATGCCGAAGATTTGACGCAGATCAAGGGTATCAGCGCCGACCTTTTCGGCCGCCTGAAGCAGCTGAACTGCATCAAGTTCGACCAAATCGCCAACTTCTCCGATGAAGACATCGCCAATGTCGATGACGCGCTGAACCTTCAGGGCCGCATCGAGAAGGACGACTGGGTTGGTCAGGCTCGCAATTTGATTGCCGAGGCCTCAGCTGCAGAAATACCCGCCGACGCGTGAGGCGGTTCGGCACGGCAAACCAAGAATCCGGCGGCCCCATTAGGCCGCCGTTTTCGTTTGCGGGGTGCAGTCCGCGAGCGTTGCGCGGTTGTGGAATTCGATTAAGTTGTCATATGCTGGCCGCTCAAACGGCTGCATCTGCAGAGACCTTGAGACAGCATGTCCAACCTAGACACCAAACATTCCGCCGAAGACGATGCCACTATTCCGCGTCACGGCCCGCCTGCTTTTGCGGCGATGCGCAAGGCCGGTCAGTTGGCCGCTGCGGCTTTGGATATGCTAACGCCGCACGTGAAGCCCGGTATCAAAACTGAAACGCTCGATGAAATGGTGATGGCGTTTGCGGTGGAGCATGGTGCGTATCCTGCACCGTTGAACTATCGCGGCTTTCCCAAAGCGATTTGCACCTCAATCAATCACGTCGTGTGCCACGGCATACCTGGACCCAAGCCGTTGCAAGACGGTGATATTGTTAACATCGACGTGACCTTGATCGTTGATGGCTGGCATGGCGACACGAGCCGCATGTATGCCGTTGGAACAATAAAGCGCCGCCCCGAGCGCTTGATAGAAGTAACGTATGAGTCGCTCTTGCGTGGTATCGCAGCGGTCAAACCCGGAAATACGACTGGAGATATTGGGCACGCGATTCAAAGCTACGCTGAAAGTCAGCAATGCTCCGTGGTGCGCGATTTTTGCGGGCATGGTTTAGGTCAGGTGTTTCATGATCGCCCCAACATTTTACATTACGGCGAACCGGGCGAAGGCACGGTACTCGCGGCCGGTATGCTGTTCACAATCGAACCGATGATCAATCTTGGTAAGGCAACGGTGAAGGTGCTGGCCGATGGCTGGACGGCCGTGACGCGCGATCGCGAACTCTCTGCGCAGTTCGAGCACACGGTCGGCGTAACGCAGACGGGCTGCGAAATTTTCACCACGTCACCGGCCGGGTTGGACGGGCCGCGTCCGTCCGCTGTTTAGAGGCACAAGGCGCTCGACCATGTCCCACAGCGCCCACAGTATCAGTAACGAACCCGATAAAATCGACGATGCGGACGATGGAGTGCAGCACGGCGGCTTGTTCGAAGCTCCCGCTCCGCTTCATTCAGGTCATCGAGAACGCCTTCGCACGCGGTTCCGCAAGGGTGGCGCTGATGCCATGCCTGACTACGAATTGTTGGAGCTGGTGTTGTTCCGCGCCATTCCGCGCCGGGATACCAAGGATCTGGCCAAGCGTTTAATTGCGCGCTTTGGTTCGTTCGCCGAAGTGATCAATGCACCTGTTCCGCGCCTCAAAGAAATGCCGGAGGTGGGCGATAGCGTCGTCACGGAGTTGAAGCTGGTACAGGCTGCAGCGCTACGGCTGATGAAAGCCGGGCTTCATGAAAAGCCCATCCTCTCGTCTTGGCAGACCGTGATCGACTATCTCAAAGCCGTGCAGGGTTTTGAATCCCGTGAGCAGTTCCGCATTCTCTTTCTCGACAAGAAGAACCGTCTCATCGCCGACGAGGTGCAAGGCCAGGGCACTGTTGATCATACGCCGGTTTATGTTCGTGAAGTCGTAAAGCGTGCGCTTGAGTTGTCAGCTACAGCGATTTTGCTGGCCCACAATCATCCGTCAGGCGATCCATCACCATCACGGGCGGATATTGAAATGACAAAGCTAATTGTCGAAGCGGCCAAGCCGCTCGGAATCGCCGTCCATGATCACATCATCGTTGGCAAGTCAGCCCACACGAGTTTCAAGACGCTGCGGCTGATCTAAGTGCTGCGCGAACGGCTTCGTGTCTCAAAAACCCGAGTTGAACGAGTACGTGAGGCCGACGCCGCCGAAGAACTGGTTTTCAGATTCGACGATTGGGCTATCAGCAGCCTCATCCAGCAGGCGGGTGTACGTCCCCATCCACTTGAGGCTCCAGCTGTCGGCAATTGGGATGTCTCCCGACAGACCGAAGAAGACGTCCTTGATGCCGCTCTCAGCGTCGTAAGCTGCGAGGCCAGCCTTGGAGGCAGCGCTCTGTGCCGGCGTGACTGTAAAGTAAGCGTCCATGTAGTCATCATCAGCGTAGCTGGCACCGGCTTTCGCTGTGACCGTTAGGCCGGGGCCGAAGGCGCCCTTCAGTTCCGTACCAAAGCGCAAGACGCCGCCCGTGTCGTCGTCGCCAGAGACGCCGTAATGATAAGATACGAACGGCAAGAACGGACCGGCGCGATACGCGGCGTAACCACCGATGACGAAGCTTCCATCGACGTCGCCAAGACCACGGAGGCGCTCTGAATCACTTTGATCACGTTCAAAACGATAGCCTGCGAGCGGACCGGCTTGGAAGCCGTTGAATTCAAGGACGCGGAGGCGGAGATCGTCGGGGCCGCGGAACTGAATGCGGTCTTCCATATCGGTGCCGTTGGCGGGTGCGAGGATCGGCGCGCCGAAGACTTCGTAGTCTTTTGAACCCTCATATTTGGGTGTGACGCCGACCAAACCACCGGCTTGCAGTTTAAGCCCGCCGCCGTCGCCGGCGAGCGCCGCTCCGGCTGAGCCCAGGCCGAAAATCAGCACCACGCCACAAGCCGTTGAAAGTGATTGTATAATTGTCACTGCGAATGCCCCAACTGCGCGCAAACTGGCGCAAAGTCTATGTGTTCGGGAGAATATAGCCGTCAATTCGTTTCAAACCAGCGACGGCCGTCGCTGGAGCGATAACTCGTCCGCTGGTAGTGGTGAATTGATCACAGGTCAGCCCCGCTCCAGATCGAAAAACGCCAGAAACGCTCTGGCGGCGTTTGGGGCTGTGCTGCGGCGTTTCTGGCGGCTGACCGTGCATTCGGAGGGCTCGCACTTGAGCCGGTCCAACGCTATATGAACGGTCGCACTCAAAGTACTTCCATCAGGACGTTTTCGAATGACCGCCCCCAAGCACGCCAAAGTCATCATTCTGGGTTCCGGACCGGCCGGCTACACGGCTGCGATTTACGCGGCCCGCGCCATGCTTGCTCCCGTGATGATCCAGGGCATCCAGCCGGGCGGTCAGCTCACGATCACAACCGACGTCGAGAACTACCCGGGTTTCGCCGACGTTATCCAGGGCCCGTGGCTCATGGAGCAGATGAAGGCTCAGGCCGAGCACGTCGGCACCGAAGTGATCATGGATCACATTTCCAAGGTCGATCTCAAAAAGCGGCCGATTCGGCTTGAGGGCGATTCAGGCGACACCTACACGTGCGACACACTAATTATTTGCACGGGCGCACAGGCCCGCTGGCTTGGCATCACCTCCGAAGAAGCCTTCAAAGGTTTCGGCGTGTCGGCGTGCGCCACGTGCGATGGCTTCTTCTACAAAGGCAAAGAAGTGATCGTGGTCGGCGGTGGCAACACGGCGGTCGAGGAAGCGATCTTTTTGACCAACTTCGCCAAGCGTGTGACGGTGGTGCATCGCCGCGACCATTTCCGCGCGGAGAAAATCCTACAAGACCGGCTCGCCAAAAACCCCAAGATCGAAGTCATCTGGGATAACGCGATTGAAGAGATCACCGGAACAGACACGCCGAAGTCCGTCACCGGCGTGCGCCTCAAGAACGTCAAGACCGGCCAGATCACCGAGCGCGCGGCCGACGGCGTGTTCATTGCCATCGGACATGCGCCTGCGACCGAACTGTTCAAGGGCCAGCTTGAGATGACCAAGTCCGGCTATCTTATCACCGCGCCAGACTCGACCGCGACCGCCATTGCTGGCGTGTTCGCGGCCGGCGACGTGAAGGACGAAACCTACCGTCAAGCCGTGACCGCTGCTGGCATGGGCTGCATGGCGGCGCTGGAAGCCGAACGGTTTATCGCCAGCCTCCACGAGAGAGCCAAAGCAGCTGAGTAGGTTCAGCGCTATTGGGGAGCGGGCACACGCATGCGTAAACTGACCCGCGGTACCAAGGTGGTCGTCGCCAGCCACAACGCCGGCAAAGTGTGGGAGATCAACCAACTCATCGCACCCTATGGCTTGGCGGCCGTTTCCGCAGGTGAGCTGGGCCTTGCTGAGCCGGACGAAACCGAACCGACGTTCGTTGGCAACGCGGTGTTGAAGGCACGTGCCGCTATGCAGGGCTCTGGTCTGCCAGCACTCGCAGACGACTCCGGTCTCGAAGTCGATGTATTGGGCGGTGCGCCTGGGATTTACTCCGCCCGCTGGGCCGGACCTGGTAAAGACTTCGGCCTCGCCATGCGGAAAGTTGGCGACGAGATCACCGCGCGCCATGGCTGGGCGGCTCCAGGCCCGCGCGCGAATTTCATTTCCGTTTTGTGTCTCGCCTGGCCCGATGGCACCCATGAAGTGTTCGAGGGCATAGTGTTCGGCACGCTTGTCTGGCCGCCGCGCGGCGGCAATGGCTTTGGCTACGATCCGATGTTTGTTCCCGACGGCGCAACGCAGACGTTCGGCGAAATGGACCCCGCCGGAAAGTACGCGATCTCTCATCGCACCCGCGCATTCGCGAAGTTCAAGGCCGAGTGTCTTGAAGCGGTAGACGGGGCGAGCGATGCGCCCAACGCTGTGCGCGATGCCGCCGGGTTAAGCGCGGCGGCGGCCAACATATCCACGCGCGACGAACTGATCGCGTTCATTGGCAATCTGCGCAGCGATCTGGCGGCCAACGGACAGTCGTGGAACA
>JANNXL010000198.1:0-5744 GCA_031409575.1 Hyphomicrobium sp. | reverse complement strand
CCCAATTTACCGGCGAACCGTGGAGATGCGGCGCTTTAGTAACAGGTGGTGTTCAATATGCACGATAACGCCAACAAGTACAGCGGTCCCGGGACAGCGACTAAGGTTACCGTAAAAGGTGATACCGCCCGCGTCCTGATCCAGGTTTCGGATGCTGGCATTGGGATTCCGGAGCAGGATCTGGAGAAAGTGTTTGAGAAGTTCTACCGGGTCAGCCCAGGTGACGGGCGGCCCTCTGGCACTGGACTAGGTTTGTCGATCTGTGCTGGTCTCGTTAAGGCGATGGGAGGAGCGATCAAGGCAGAAAATTCAATCGCAGCCGGTAAGGGAACGTGCATCACGATCTCACTGCCTGTGCTGCCGGCTCCCGCCAGTGGCGGGCCAGGATAACGCGCCAAAAATGAGCACAGAGCGAATTCTCGTCGTTGATGATGAGCCGCAAATTCTGCGATTTCTCAAGCCAAGCCTTTCAGCGGCTGGCTACGATGTACTCACAGAAGCCACCGGAGCTGGGGCGCTCAAAGCGGCCGCGATGTACTCACCAGACGTCATTTTGCTCGACCTAGGACTTCCGGACATCGACGGAAAGGACGTTATTCGCCAACTTAGAGCATGGTCCAGGACGCCCATCATCGTTGTGTCGGCCCGCGATCGGGAGGCCGAAAAGATTGGGGCACTTGATCTCGGGGCCGACGACTACGTGAACAAACCGTTCGGTATCGGCGAACTCTTGGCAAGATTGAGGACAGCATTGCGCCATGCCGCGCAGCAGTCGGGCGAACAGACGGAGTTCGTGTCGGGCGTGCTGTCTGTCGACGTGGTGAAGCACGAGGTTTTAATGGCCGGTGAGCAAATTAAGCTCACTCCGAAAGAGTTTGAGCTGCTTTCGATCCTCGTGAGAAACGCCGGCAGGGTCGTGACTCACCGGCAAATCCTGACAGCAGTGTGGGGGCCAGCCCATGCCGGCGATTTCCAGTATCTGCGGGTCTTCATTGGCCAGCTTCGGCAGAAACTCACCCGGACCGGAGACACGACAGACTTGATCCAAACTGAACCGGGTATTGGATACCGGCTGAATCTTGAGTTGTCGTGAGACCTAACCTTGGAACATGTTCCGGCCCTTGAGCACAACGGACGCGTTCGTTGGCCCCGCCATATTCAATGCGGGTGTAAAACTCCACATTGAAGCCATGCCTTCCATGGCAACGGATTGCTCCTGTTGTTGGATCGTCGGCTCACCCCTTGCCACATACGGCTCTAGGGCCGAACGCTGAAACCTTATTGAAACTCATTGGCCGTGGCCCACGGGTCGAGCCCCTTAGCAAGTGCGCGCCGGATGTCATGATCATCCTGCCCAAGACAGGGACTGGGATCGCTCGCGACACATGCTTCACCATCAAGAATAATCGGACTGCGCACCGATGGAACCGTTGAGCCGTCCAGACGAGTAAGATCTATCCGCATTTCGCGCGCAACGACGTGAGGGTCCCGGAAGACCTCTTTCAAGTTATTTACCGGACCGGCAGGAATTCCAGCAGCTTCAAGTGCCGAAAGCAAGTCTCTCGCCGTTCTCTGAGACGTCATTGATGCTAGCAACGGCACAAGTATCTCGCGGTTCTGAACGCGACTGGCGTTGGTGGAAAACCGGTCTTCGGCCGCTATATGCGGCACCCCTAAAAGCCGGCAAAGACGCACAAACTGCGCATCATTTCCCGAGGCGACAATGATCTGTCCATCGCTGGTGGGGAAGAGCTGGTACGGAACAATATTGGGATGGGCATTGCCCATGCGTGTCGGTGCATCGCCTGAGACAAGGTAGTTCATCGCTTGGTTGGCCAGTACCGATACTTGCGTATCCAAGAGCGCGAGATCGACGTGGGCGCCCACGCCATTCGAACCACGCCGGATGAGAGCTGCGAGAATTCCGGATGTTGCATAAACGCCCGTAAAGATGTCGGCAAATGCAACGCCGATTTTTTGAGGCTCTCCATCTGGCATTCCGGTGAGGTCCATAATGCCGCCCATGCCCTGTACGATGAAATCATAGCCTGCACGCGCAGCATAAGGCCCGGTTTGGCCAAAGCCTGTAATCGAACAATAAACGATGCCAGGATTTATGGCCTGGATGGATGCGTAGTCGAGACCATATTTGGTCAGACTACCCACTTTGAAGTTCTCAATAATGACGTCAGCCTGCTGTGCAAGTTTGACAACGGCCGCGCGGCCATCCGGCGTATCAAAGTCCAACGCGATCGATTTCTTACCCCGGTTTGTGGCATGAAAATAAGCAGCTGATCGTGTTTCAGAACCTACGTCTGCAACGAAGGGAGGACCCCATGAGCGGGTGTCGTCCCCCCCATCAGGCCGCTCAACCTTGATAACATGGGCACCGAGATCAGCGAGGAGCTGTCCGGCCCATGGGCCAGCCAAAATTCGCGCCAGTTCAAGAACCCGGATATGTGACAGTGGCTTCATGTTTCAGGATACCCAAATGCAGAGCAAGCTGGCGATTGCCGATCCTGCAGAATGATTGGGACGGATCAAGCAGTTTTAGCGCTGAAAACTCAGCCAATTGCCTGCAATCTGGCTGTGACGTGCCCAACAGCGAGTGCACGAACTTCGTGAGTTCATTCTTAGGTATTCAAGGCTTCGAGATGCATTATATGGTCCATCAATGGAATTCTTCCTACATTCCGTTATCTCCGTGCATGTCGCGTGCGAGACGTGCCACGTAGAGTTCTTTGCCGTAGGTGTTTATTTCAATCAGCGAGATCATTTCTGGCGCCAACTTGAAGGCGTCGAAAAGCCGCTCGACCCGCACCGAGCCTTAGTGTGACCCTGTTTCGATGCCGGCAAGCATTTCTGCACGAGCTGCGCTGAAACGTGGCCTTCAACAATGGAGCGCTGGAATGCTTGAAAGTCCAGCGGTCTGACATGTCAAAGCGGCGTGGCGCAGCGCGCCGTTCAGCGGACTGGGCACCGTGACCGGTGGCCTTCACATCGAATTTTAATCTGGATTTCTCAACACATCGACTCTAGCCGGAAATGTACCGTCTTGGGCTGATTAGCGCTGACGCATGCAAGACGGCCTGGCGGCCGTCGGAAGCCGTCGCGTCTGCACCTACGGTTGAAGCCAATCCAGGCGTTTCATTGAACACACGGCCACCAATGAGTACGGCAACACTCTTGTTGTGTGAGGCCCGGCGGATCGCACGAATGTCGGCCGCGACTTTATCTGGATCCAGTAATTTGCTCACCGACAGACCGACCATATCGAACCACTGACCATCTACCAGTTCAATGATTTCGTCGAGCGCGCGGGGCGGCCCACCCCACACGCGCCAGCCCTCGTGCCGGAAATGCTCACCGACCAGAGACGCACCAAAAGAGTGCTGTTCGCCAGGCAGAGGCATGATCAGTGCGCGCCGGCTGGAAATTGGCGTGCGGCTCTCGTTGCGGAACTCTGTGCTGAACTCATTCACAATTTGCTGCAAATGCGAAAAGCCCCTCGTGACGTCTATAAAGTCGTTGATATCTTCTTCCCACAGTTCACCGAGGCGGCGCGCGGCGGGGGCGAGTAGATCTTGGAACAGCTGTTCAATTGAAGCGCCTTGGGCGCGTTGTGCCGCGAAGAAAGCGATCGAATCTGTTGCATCACGGTTGATGACGATCTCGGCAAACTCATCGACATGCTCGGCCAGCCGTGACGCAGTCGGGTCTGCTGCTGGCGACGACGGGGTAAGAATGGGCCGATGCGCCAGGAGGAGCCGAGGTATAATTTTGTTTTCAATAATGTTTTCGAGCGCGTCTTGGCGCTGATCGAGCGTTTCAATTGGCGCGAACTCACGCCGCGCTCCACTACTCTGCTGGCGAGGCTCGGACCACCCCTCGCAGCTCGAACTCATGAAGAATTCCCCGAGCTTTTGCTGTCTCACTGCTACCGGCCCCAGCCTCAAATCCTCTGATGCAGCGCTCTCCCAGGCCCTTCGTCCGCCGCTCGGACAATTGGATGCGCGCTACAAAATAGAAGCATGGTCCAGCGCCGTGATCCACAACAAAGTCGCAATGAGAAATTGTGCAGCGCAACTAAGTTCCACGAAAATTTCCGGCGCTGGTCAACAAAATGCGCCTGAGAACAGAGCCCTCAGGCGCTTGACTGTTGGCGACGATGTCAGATCGGGGATCTGTCTTTGAATAAAGCTAGATGTCGAGGGTGTTGGCTCGTTCCCACTCGGTAAAATGCGCAGTGAACGCATTCCACTCTTGGGTCTTGAGTTTTATGTAGGCCGCTGAAAATTCATCGCCCAGCATCGATTTCAGCTCGGTGTCCTTGTCGAAATTGCGGATCGCATCGAGCAGGTTCAACGGCAGCTTTGGCGCATCAGTCACGGTGTGCCCGAGCTGATACATATCGATGTCGTGGCGCTTGCCGGGCGACGCGTTGCGCTCGATGCCGTCGAGGCCGGCAGCGATAATGACCGACTGCAACAAATAGGGGTTCGCCGCGCCGTCGGGCAAGCGTAGTTCGAAACGGCCCTTGCCTGGCACGCGCACCATGTGCGTGCGATTGTTGCCCGTCCACGTTACTGTGTTGGGCGCCCACGTAGCTCCCGACACCGTGCGCGGCGCGTTGATGCGCTTGTACGAGTTGACGGTTGGGTTGGTAATCGCTGCAAGCGCCTCAGCGTGCCGCATGATACCGCCAAGAAAGTTATAACCCTGAGCCGACATACCGATTTCTTCGGTTGGATCGAAGAACATGTTCATTTTTCCGGCCATATCCCACACCGAAATGTGCGCATGGCAGCCGGTGCCTGTGAGACCCGGGAAAGGCTTGGGCATGAATGTGGCGCGCAGCCCGTGCTTTTCTGCAATTGAGCGCGCCATAAACTTGAAGAACGAGTGACGGTCTGCGGTAATCAGAGCGTCGTCGAAATTCCAGTTCATCTCGAACTGACCGTTGGCGTCTTCGTGGTCGTTCTGATACGGACCCCAGCCCAGTTCGAGCATGGCATCGCAGATTTCTGCGATCACATCATAACGCCGCATCAGCGCTTGCTGGTCATAACAAGGTTTGGATGCGTTATCGTGCGCGTCGGAGATTTGCCGGCCGTCAGGCGTGGTCAAGAAGAACTCGCATTCAACGCCGGTCTTGATGCGCAGCCCCTTGGCTGTAGCCTTTGCAACTTGATTCTTGAGAACGACGCGTGGCGCTTGCGAGACATGCTTGTCGTCCATCACGCAGTCGGCGGCCACCCAGGCAACATCCTTCTTCCAGGGCAGTTGGATGACGGCGCTCGCATCTGGCATGGCGAACATATCGGGATGGGCGGGCGTCATGTCGAGCCAAGTGGCAAACCCAGCAAAACCTGCGCCGTCTTTTTGCATATCCGTTATGGCGGCGGCCGGTACCAGCTTAGCGCGCTGCCCGCCAAAGAGATCGGTGTAGGAGATCATGAAGTAGCGGATGCCACGTTCTTTGGCGACGCTTGCGAGATCCTGTGTCATGCGCTCTTTCCTAGCCTCCTCACTGACTGATCTGATTTTTAATATTCAAAAAAACTTGGCGGCTAGAAACCGCCCTGCCCGGGTATCCAGTTCGTTCCGGCCAGCGGCACGCGCGCCATGGCTGCTGCTTCAAGGGTCAGCGCGCACAAATCTTCCGGTTCAAGGTTGTGCACGTGGTTATGGCCTGCCGCACGCGCGATGGTTTGCACTTCGAGCGTCATCACTTTCAGATAATT
>JANNXL010000197.1:0-6497 GCA_031409575.1 Hyphomicrobium sp. | reverse complement strand
ACAGGCCAAACCGGCGTTGAGATGGAAGCGTTAACGGCTGTCTCCGTTGCCTGCTTGACCCTCTACGATATGCTGAAAGCCGCCGACAAAGCGATGAGCTTTGAAGGCATTCGCCTCGTTGAAAAGACTGGCGGGCGTTCGGGAGTGTATCGGGCCGCACCACGCGCCAAGCCCGCAGGATAGAAGCATGGCGCTGCTCCCGGTCGCTGAAGCGCTGGCCCGCATTCTCGACGGCGTCGTACCGACGGGTTCAGAGCACGTCCCGCTACTCAACGCGCGCGGCCGCACATTGGCCGAAGCGGTGGCCGCAAAGTTTACGCAACCACCCTTTGCAGTGTCGGCAATGGACGGCTACGCAGTGCGCGCAGCAGACGCAGCCGCGGTTCCCGTGCAATTACACTGCATTGGTGTGTCGGCGGCCGGGCGGCGATTCGATGGCGGCGTCGCAGCCGGCGAATGCATTCGTATCTTTACAGGTGCAGCCATTCCCGAAGGCGCGGACGCGATTGTCATTCAAGAGCATACCCAGGCAGACGGGAACACGATCACAATCAAAGAGGCGAGCCCAGTAGGCGCGCACGTGCGCGGACGCGGCATTGACTTCAGCGAGGGGCAAACTCTACTCGAATCTGGCCGTCTGCTCGACCCACGCGCACTGACGCTCGCGGCCTCGATGGGCCACGCGACAGTACCGTGCCGCCGCCGTCCACGCGTGGCCATTCTCGCAACTGGCGATGAACTCGTGATGCCGGGCGACACGCCCGGTCCTGACAGTATCATGTGTTCCAACACGTTTGGGCTTGCCGCAATGGTCGAAGGCGCCGGTGGCCTGGTCCTAAATCTTGGCATTGCGCGTGACACCCACGCGGCGCTTGCCGAAAAGTTCGCCGCCGCAAACGATGCCGATATTCTCATCACCACGGGCGGCGCTTCCGTGGGCGATCACGATCTCGTCGCTCCCGCTCTGCAAAAGGCCGGAATGACGCTCGATTTCTGGAAAATCGCCATGCGGCCGGGCAAACCGCTGATGTTCGGTCAGCGCCAGACGCCGCACGTCAAAGCTCAGCGCGTGTTAGGCCTGCCCGGCAATCCGGTATCGTCTCTCATTTGCGGCCGCCTCTTTTTAGTGCCGTTGATCCACGCGATGTTGGGACACGGGCATTCTGTGGCACCAACGGAAATGGCAACGGTCACCACCGCTCTCGAAACGAATGGCCCTCGTACGCACTACATGCGAGCTGTGCTCGAAACAGGGCCTGGCAGTGCTGCGCGTGTCACACCTATCGCCTCGCAAGACAGTTCGCTTGTATCGCCACTCGCCAACGCCTCGTGTCTTATTGTGCGCGAAGTCAACGCGCCAGCCGTCGCCGCGGGTGCGGCTGTGCCTGTGATCCGGATAGATTTCTAAAGAGATTGATTTGCGAGAAACCTTAGTACAGCATCCTTGAACGTGCGATCGCCAACTGCCTTCATGTGTTCGCGCCCAGCTATGTCGAATGCGACTGCGCCTGGAATGAGTTCGGCGAGTTTCACCGCCGATCCGCCAATGACATCATCGGTGCCGACAGCAATCAGTACCGGACACGCGATCTTCCCCAAGGCTTCTGCCGTTACTGGATCACGGGCAGAGCGAATACACGCGGCAAGCGCCTTCAAATCCGATCGCGTTTGTTCGGCGAAGGCGCGGAATGTGCGTGCCGTGGGATTGGTCACCTCATCGATATGGGCCGCTTCCAGTGCATGCGCGACCGGCCCCGTTCCCGCCATGCCGCGCACCATGCTGATGCCCATGCCGCCGAACACCAGGCTTGTCACACGCTCAGGGTGAACGGTGGCGAGAAACGCTGCGATCCGCGCGCCCATCGAATATCCGATCACGTGGGCTTTCGCGATGCCGAGATGATCGAGTAGACGGCAGGCATCATCCGCCATCAACGGCGCCCCGTAGTCATTCAGACCGTAGAGCTTCTGGCTTTGTCCATGTCCGCGATTGTCAAAGGCGACCACCCGGTAGCCTGCCGCCGTCAGATCTTTGACCCAGCCAGTCGACACCCAATTCATGCTCACGTTCGATGCAAAGCCGTGAATCAGCAGAACGGGCGGGCGCGCTGTCTCTAACCCTTCGGCTAGATAAGAAATTTCAACGCCATCAGACGAGAATACGGGCACGGGGAGTTGTCCTCGTTGTCAGCTCACAACCTGCGGCCGCGACAGACCTGCGCTCTATCATTTGTACGGCTCCGCCGCTATGGTTCGCTGCGAAAAGCATACAGCCAAGGGTACGTGAAATGGCCGCAAAATTCGTCCCGCATTTGACCAACGATCCCGGTGCCGAAAAGGTGTTTGTCGGCGTCAAAGAATTCAATTGCATGGGGGCCAAGCCGCCGTTTGATCACCCGCATGTGTTCCTTGATATGGGCGGCGACAACCAGGTTCTGTGCCCCTATTGCTCCACGCTTTATGTCTTCGATCCGCGTCTTGACCCAGCGGAGAGCGATCCAAAAGGCTGCATTGAAAATGTGGCGGACGAGCACGCCGCTTGAGTGCTTCCGCGCCTGTTCTGATCGCAGGTGCTGGCATCGGCGGGCTTGCAACCGCGCTGGCGCTGGCGAAGCGCAACATCACCTCGCATGTTTTCGAAAAACGCGAGGAACTTTCTGAAGAAGGAGCGGGCATTCAGATCGGCCCCAACGGCGTACATGTTCTGCGCCGCCTTGGTATTGCTGATGCACTCGCTCCGCTAACTGCATCGCCCGATTGTTTGCGCGTGATGGACGGCGGTAGCGGGCGCGAATTGACCCGGCTTCCTCTGGGCACTGCAATTGAAATGAGGCATGGTGCTCCATATTGGACCACCCATCGCGCAGACCTTCATTCGCTACTATTGAAAGCCGCGACGGACAATGAATTTGTGACTTTGTCGCTTGGCGTTGAAGTGAGATCGGCTGAGTCGCAGGCATACGGTGTGCGAACACTGCTCGCTGATGGTGCCTTCTGCGAAGGTCGCGCGTTGGTCATCGCGGATGGCTTGTGGTCGCGCTTGCGCGAAACCCATTTCAATGCCGCGCCTTTGCGGTATGCCGGCAAACAAGCCTATCGCGGCGTCATTGCGGCTTCTCAGTTGCCGCCTGAATTGACCGTCACCTCAACGCACATCTGGCTCGGGCCGAATGCCCATGCGGTGCACTATCCAGTACGCGGCGGCACCGAGATAGCGATCGTGATCGTATTGTCTGAGCCCAAAACTGCGCCTGGATGGGGTCACGAAGTCCCAGCGCAGAGTCTGCAAGATCGCTTTGCAGCCGCGGCGCCCGCCTTGCACCAGCTGATCGGCAAGCCAAAAACTTGGCGCGGATGGCCGCTGATGACGCTGCCAGGCTTGGCAACCTGGACCGAAGGCTCTATTGCGCTGCTCGGAGATGCGGCACATCCCATTCTGCCGTATCTGGCTCAAGGAGCGGTCATGGCACTCGAAGACGCCGAGACGCTGGGCGATCACTTCGCAGCACGTCTGGACGACATTCCGCTGGCATTGAAAATGTACGCCACCGAGCGCCAGTCCCGCACGGAGCGCGTTGCGCGCGCTTCCCTGCGCAACGGGCGCACGTATCACCTTTCGGGCCCGTTTGCGGCTGCCCGAAATGCGGTGTTACGGACAGCTCCGCCAGATCGGCTACTGGCCAGCTATGATTGGCTCTATGGGCATCGCCGGGCGACTTAAACGCCCGAAACCCAGCGTTTTCCACGCCTGCGTGACCATCTGGTTGCCCTAACATCGCCGCCGCATGCTACTGCGGACAAGACTTTATGCATATTGGAGACGCCGCAGAGGCGTGTGCCGGGAGATTGACGTGACCACCCCTTTGCCACCTGCCGCCCAAGATGGGCTCGACGCCGTCATCCTCAACTGTGCCCAGCCCGACTGGCAAAAAGTTACAATGCTCATCGCCGCAACCGTGGATGCCACCAAAGCGCAAGCCGTTGACGTGACAGCACAAACAATCGCTGGGCATATTTATGCATTAGCTGAGGCTGGCGCATTGGAAGCCAAAGGCAACATCCGTCGCTGGCGCTCGAGTGAGATCCGCCGCCGGGCTACCACTTGAAACTGCGGCACGAAAGCCACACGTCTTGGCATGGCCGCACCAGCGCTTCGCCGACAGTGCGTGTTGTGACATGTTCCGCAGGAAGTTTCCGCGCCTAATGGAAGAATGCGTCCAAGGAGAATAGTCGAATGCGCTCACTGATAGCTGTCGCGATTGCCGGCCTCACGCTTGTCTGTACCGTGCCCGCCTTGGCGCAGTACGACACGCCAGCAGCAGCCCCCGAGGCAACTCCGGCCGCAGAAGCACCAGCACCAGGAGCCGAGGCGCCTGTTCCAACGGCAGAAGCTCCGGCTCCTGCTGCAGAAAGCCCGGCACCGGCTGCAGAGGCTGCGCCGCCCGCTGGCGAACCTGCATACATCGGCACTTGGGCCGATGATCCAGCGCAATGCAGTCAACCGCAAGACTCAGAAGATGCCCCCATGGTGATTACAAAGGAGCGCTTCGACCAGCACGAAGCGCACTGCGAGTTCACATCTGTCAGTGGCAATGGCAACGAATGGAAAGTGTCATCGAAGTGCTCCGTCGAAGGCGACGAGCAGGTCTATGAATTCGGAATGTCGGTTGCCGACAAATCGCTCGCCATGGTCGATGACGCCGGCACGCATATCTATTCGCGTTGCGAATAGAGAGCTTGATCCTTCAAACCGCGAGGCAGCACGAGCGTACGCACCGGCATCTCTGCTGTATTCCCAACTCAACCTACGCAGCCGCCCTCGCGGCGGTGGAGGCTTTGTAGGCGTCACGGGCGCGAACGCGATCGAAGTAATCCGTAAGGTTCCCTTCGGGGATCGTCCAGCCCATGCTTTTGCCCCAGCCGAGGCAATGGCCGAGCAAAAGGTCTGGCACCATGAAGTCATCACCCGTGACGTAATCATTTTCGCCAAGCCGTTGCGACAGCGCCGTCATAGCGCGATCAAAATCGAACTGGCTGGCTTTCTTGGCGTCCTCTACGCGCAACTCTTTGGGATAAACGAACGTGTGCTTCGCCGCCGTCCACAGGCTGCTTTCCACATCGTCGGTGGCAAACTGAGTGAAGCTGTCCTGACGGGCGCGTGCGATGGTGCCGGCGGGAAAAGTGAAGCGGCCGTGCTTGTCGGCGAGATACTGGCAGATGGCGACGCTATCGATGATGTACTCGCCATCTACGTCGAGCACCGGCACCTTACGCGATGGGTTGATCGCCACCAGCGAGGCATCGCGTGGCGCGACCGGGTCTATGGTGTACTCGACGCCGAGTTCTTTGAGCATCCAGATAACCCGAAACGCCCGCGACTTCGGTGAGCCAATGACTTTGTACATAGGCAGGACCTCTCCGTTGGAGCGCAATTGATGATCCGTGATGCGCGTCACACACTCAAAGCCAGCCGCGCCTTTTGAAATATAGATAGGGCATGATAGCCGACAGGATCATCAAGCCCAAGGCCCACGGATAGCCCAGGGCCCACTTCAATTCTGGCATGGCCTCGAAGTTCATGCCGTAGATCGACGCGACCAAAGTCGGCGGCAGAAACACGACAGCTGCAACCGAAAAAATCTTGATGATCTGGTTCTGCTGAAGATTGATCAGACCCAAAGTGGCATCGAGCAGGAAGTTGATCTTGGCCGATAAGAATGATGCTTGATCGGTCAAAGCCACAACGTCGCGATAGAGGACCTTGGTGCGCGCCTTGGCATCCTTGTTCAAGCGCTTATCCGTCTGCTCGCTGGTGGTGTGATAGGTCAGCACGCGATTGATGCTGACGAGGCTTTCGCGCACCATCGACAAGAGGTCACCAGTCTGCCCGATCCGTTCGATGACATCTTGCAAGACTTGTGTTGATGTCGCGGCTTTAACGCCCGCTTTTTTGCGAAAGACCATCCGCGAACTCTGATCGATATCGAGGCCGCACCGCTCCAGCGCATCGGCCATCCGGTCGCAAAGAGACTCGATGAGCCCCATCATGATTTGTTCGCCATTGGCACACGGCAAGGCGTTGGGCTTCAAGGCCCTGGTCACGAAATTCGCGAATGCTTTGGGTTCAGCGTAGCGCACGGTCACAACCGTCGCACCTTTGAGAACGAATGTGATGGGGGTCGTTACCGGTTCTTCGGTATCGAGCTGCGTGACCGCCGTGATCGTCATGAATTCCGCGCCGTCTTCCTGATAGAGCCGGGCCGAAACCTCGATTTCCTGCATTTCTTCGCGCGTGGGAATGTCGATGCCGAGAAGCTGTTCGACAAATTGGTCCTCTTCGGCGGTCGGGTTGAACAGGTCGAGCCATACGGGAAAGCCCACGTCATCGCCTGCCGGCGGCGAGACACCTTCCGGACCCTGATAGAGGTGGTTTGAATTGCGCAGATAGGTTCGCAGCATGTTGGCACCTTCCATGCGGCGACGTCCGGCCAGCCGGT
>JANNXL010000196.1:0-8783 GCA_031409575.1 Hyphomicrobium sp. | reverse complement strand
TGTCGAGGCCGGAAAATACGGGATGAACCGCCGCGATCTGGCAGCCAACGTCAATTGGTTCAGCAAGGTCGCCATCGATGACAGCGGTACCATGCTGTTCGACCCGGCGGGCTCGTTTGCGGGCGCTCAGATTGAATTGCGCTTCGAGATGGACACGCTGGTCCTGCTCCACACCTGCCCGCATCCGCTGAACCCAGCCACAAGCTATCCGCGCAAGCCCGTGCGCTATGGCATCCTTGAAGGCGACAAACCATCCGAAAACGATGCTTGCGTGCGCTCGGCGGCTGAAAACGGACGCGCGTTCGAAAACAACCGCATCTTTCATGCGGGGTGCTGCTGATGGCTTCGCTTGCCGCAACCAAAGAAAGCACGCGTTCGCCGGATGCGGCTCTCTATCGCAAAACAATTCCAGCCGGTGCCTACTGGATGCACCCCGTCAAACAAGGCGAAACGCTGCGGCTGGTCGATCTTGAAGGCAACCAGGCGGCTGATACGCTGTTCTTCAACGCCAACAATCCGACCGAGCGCTATTCCGCCATTGATACACTGCGCGAGCAGGGCAACGTCTACATCAGTACCGGCACTGTCATCCGTTCGGATCTGTGCCGGCCCATGCTGACCGTGGTTGCGGACACCGTTGGCCGCCATGACACGCTCGGCGGCGCGTGCGCGACCGAAAGCAACACCGTGCGCTATGCGCTCGAAAAGAAAACGATGCACGCCTGCCGCGACAGCTATCTGCTGGCGATTGCGGAGAACGAACAGTACGGGCTGTCAAAACGCGACATCGGCCACAACATCAACTTCTTCATGAACGTGCCGGTGACGCCCGAAGGCGGGCTGACGTTTGCCGATGGCGTTTCGGCGCCGGGCAAATACGTTGAACTGCGTGCCGAGATGGACGTCATCGTACTGATCTCGAACTGCCCGCAGCTTAACAATCCATGCAACGCCTTCAACCCGACACCCATCGAAGTTCTCATCTGGTCTGAGGGGGCCTGACACGCATGTTTTCGAAAGTTCTCATTGCCAATCGCGGTGCGATTGCCTGCCGCATCATCCGCACACTCGACCGTATGGGCATCAAAAGTGTTGCGGTTTATTCCGATGCCGACCGCTATTCGCGCCATGTGCGGCTGGCGGGCGAGGCGGTGCGCATCGGGCCGGCACCGGCCCCTCAAACGTATCTCGATGTCGATGCTATTCTGGCAGCTGCCAGGAAAACCGGCGCGCAGGCCATTCATCCTGGCTACGGGTTCTTGTCCGAGAACACGGCGTTTGCGGAAGCGTGCACGGCAGCGGGCATCACCTTCATCGGGCCAGAGCCGGCTCACGTGCGGGCCTTCGCGTTAAAGCACACGGCGCGCGAATTGGCTGAGAAGGCGGGAGTTCCCCTCGCACCTGGATCTGGTCTCATGGCAACCGCTGCGGATGCGATGCGCGAAGCGCGGCGCATCGGCTTCCCCGTCATGCTCAAGAGCACGGCTGGCGGAGGCGGCATCGGGCTGCAGCTTGTCGAGAAGGAAGCCGATCTCGCCCCCACTTTCGAGCGCGTGCAGCGCTTAGCTGCCAACAACTTCAAAGACGCCGGCGTGTTCGTCGAAAAGTACGTGGCGCGCGGACGCCATATCGAGGTGCAGATTTTTGGCGACGGCAAGGGCCGCGTTGTGGCGCTGGGCGAGCGCGATTGCTCGGCACAACGGCGCAATCAGAAAGTCGTTGAGGAAACACCGGCACCGGGCTTGCCTGCCGCGACACGCACACGTCTCTTGGATACGGCGATCAAACTCGGGCAGACCGTCAACTATGCGAACGCTGGCACCGTCGAATATTTGCTCGATACCGATACCGGCGAGTTCTATTTCCTCGAAGTGAACACGCGCCTGCAAGTGGAGCACGGCGTCACCGAACAAGTGACGGGCATAGATCTCGTAGAATGGATGGTGCGCCAAGCGGCGGGCGAACCGCTGCCAGCTACGCTGCCTGAACCCAAGGGGGCATCCATCCAGGTGCGGCTCTATGCGGAAGACCCGGCGCGCGACTTCCGGCCAAGTTCAGGATTGCTGACCAAAGTGGCGTGGCCTTCAGACACGCGCATCGAAACGTGGGTCGAAAGCGGCAGCGAAGTCTCGTCTTACTACGATCCGATGATCGCAAAAATTATTGTGACTGGCAAAGACCGGCCCGAGGCTTTGGCGAAGCTGCGTACGGCCCTCGCGGCCACGACGGTCGCTGGCATCGAAACCAATCTCGGCTACCTTGCCGATCTCGCCGCGTCGCCTGTACTGACCGCAGGTGAGGTGACCACGGCGACGCTCGCGACCTTCCCGTATGCGCCAGCGACAATTGAGATACTCGCACCCGGCACCATGACGTCGGTGCAGGATTATCCCGGGCGCTTGGGATATTGGGACGTGGGCGTGCCGCCATCCGGCCCCATGGATGCACGCTCGTTCCGGCTTGCCAATCGCTTGGTAGGGAACGCCGAGGGCACGGCCGCGCTGGAACTCACGCTGTCAGGCCCCACGATCAAGTTTCACTGCACGACGGTCGCGTGTCTTGCCGGGGCCGATATGGCGGCCACGCTGGACGGTGCGCCTGTCGCCAACGGGCAGCCATTCGCTGTGGTGCCCGGACAAGTCTTGAAGTGTGCGACGATTGCGGGGCCGGGCCTTAGAACCTATCTCGCTCTGCAAGGGGGGCTCGACATTCCCGATTACCTCGGCAGCAAGTCGACGTTCTCACTCGGGCCTTTCGGCGGCCACGGCGGGCGTAATCTTAGAACCGGCGACGTGCTGCATGTGCCGGCTCCGGAAAAGGCTGTGCCGCTGGCATCCCTCAAGCCGCTGCCAAAGGAAATCGCGCCCGCGCTCACGCATACCTGGGAAATTGGTGTTCTCATTGGACCACATGGTGCGCCGGAGTTCTTTACTGAAGTGGATATGGCAACCTTCTTTGCCGCCGATTGGGAGGCGCACTACAACTCCAGCCGCACCGGCGTCCGGCTCATCGGTCCAAAGCCCACGTGGGCGCGCACCGACGGCGGCGAGGCTGGTCTTCATCCGAGTAACCTGCACGACAACGCGTATGCTATTGGCGCGGTCAACTTTACCGGCGATATGCCGGTAATCCTTGGCCCGGATGGCCCGTCGCTCGGCGGGTTTGTGTGCCCTGTCACCATTGTTGAAGGCGAGTTGTGGAAGGCCGGACAGCTTCGGCCCGGCGACAAAATCCGCTTTGTCCGGCTTTCGCCTTCGGACGCACGTAAAATCGGCGATCAGCGCGAGGCTGAGATCGCGACATTGGTGCCGTGTGATCTCAAAAATCTCGAATCGGTAGCAGGGCTCGGTGCCGACGCGGCCATTGTCGGCGGCATTCCCGATCAGCCCGGCAAGCCACGCGTTGTCTATCGCCGTGCCGGTGACAGCTACATGCTGGTCGAGTACGGCCCCATCGTGCTTGATCTGGAACTGCGGTTCCGCGTGCACGGCATGATGACGGAACTGCAGAAGCGCGCGTTGAAGGGCATCGTCGATATGACGCCAGGCGTGCGCTCGCTGCAAATCCATTACGACAGCCGCACACTGGCGCTCGAATCTCTAATCGAAGTTCTGCACGACATTGACACGGCTCTGGACGAGGCTGGCGACATCACGGTGCCGAGCCGCATCGTGCGCCTGCCGCTGTCCTGGAACGACGCCACCACTCAGCAGGCAATTTCGAAATACATGCAGTCCGTGCGGCCTGATGCGCCGTGGTGCCCGTCGAACATTGAGTTCATCCGCCGTATCAACGGCCTCGACAGCATTGACGATGTATTCCGCATCGTATTCGAGGCGAGCTATCTCGTGCTGGGCCTCGGCGACGTCTATCTCGGTGCGCCGCTGGCAACGCCCGTCGATCCGCGCCACAGGCTGGTGACGACGAAGTACAATCCGGCTCGCACCTGGACGGCCGATGGCACGGTTGGAATCGGCGGGGCCTATATGTGCATCTACGGCATGGAGAGCCCGGGCGGGTATCAGCTTGTTGGCCGCACGGTGCAGGTTTGGAACACATATAACGCGACAGCCGCCTTCACCGATGGCAAGCCGTGGCTGCTGCGCTTCTTCGATCAAGTGCAGTTCTATTTGGTCACTACAGATGAACTTTCGCAAATCCGCGAAGGCGTGATCGATGGAACTGCAACGCTCGATATCACAGAGACCACCTTTTCGCTCAAAGACTACCGTGAATTTCTGGCGGCCAATGCCGATGAAATCCGCACAGCAAAAGTGCGTCAGCAAGCGGCCTTCGATGCCGAACGCGCGCGCTGGCAAGCGGCCGACCAGAAGGCCTCGCCTATCGAAGCAGAAAGCGAACCCGACACCAGCGATGCCATTGCGCCAGGATCAACAGCCGTTGAAAGCACGGTGCCTGGTTGCGTTTGGAAAGTGCTGGCCAGCGAGGGCGCACGGGTGGCGGCGGGTGACGTCGTCGTGATTGTCGAATCGATGAAAATGGAAATGGCCATTACCGCCCCCCATGATGGAATCGTCTCCACGATCCGTTGTGCCGAGGGCAAGCCGGTCTCCCTCGGGCAAGTGCTCCTCGTGCTCGCGGAAAGCACGGCCGAGGCCGCGCAATGAGGGAGTCGCTCGAAATCGCTCGTCTGCAAGACGCCTACTCTCGCCAAGCCTTGTCACCAAACGATGTGATCAACGCGATTTATGATGAGATCGAGTCGCGGGGCGAACGGCCGGTGTGGATTTCGGTGGTGCCGCGTGAGGTGGCGCTGGGGCGGACCCGCAACGCGCCGCAGGGGCCACTTTTTGGGGTGCCGTTCGCCGTCAAAGACAATATCGACGTGGCTGGCATGGAAACGACAGCCGGGTGCCCGGAGTTTGCTTACACTCCATTGCGCTCGGCAACGGTTGTCGAACGTCTCGAAGCCGCCGGCGCGATACTCATTGGAAAAACCAACCTCGATCAGTTTGCAACCGGCCTCGTCGGTGTGCGCTCGCCCTATGGTATTCCGTCGAGTGTGTTCAACCCGGAGTACATTTCGGGCGGGTCGAGTTCAGGGTCGGCAGTGGTGGTCGCAAGCGGGCTCGTGTCGTTTGCACTGGGTACCGATACGGCTGGGTCTGGCCGCGTACCGGCCGGCTTTAACAACATTGTTGGCTTGAAGCCGACAAAGGGCTTGATCAGTACGCGCGGTCTCGTGCCGGCGTGCCGGACGCAAGATGTGATCTCGGTTTTTGCTCTCACCACAGCGGATGCGGCGCGTGTGCTCTCAACCGCGGCGGCCTTCGATGAAGGCGACCCTTATTCAAGACAATCGCCGCAACCGTTCGCTGTTGAAAATCCCCGCGCAGGTTTGCGGATAGGCATACCTGCTGGCGCGATCGAATTCTTCGGCGACGGGGCCGCAGAAAAGCTCTATCGCGATGCTGTTGAGCGGCTGGAGGGCCTCGGCGCAAAGATCGTTGAGATCGATTTCACGCCGTTCCAAGAGGCCGCCCAGCTTTTGTATTCCGGGCCGTGGGTCGCCGAACGTCTCGCTGCCATCAAAGACTTTGCAGCCCGCAAGCCAGAGGCCATCCATGAGGTTGTGCGCGGCATCATACTCGGTGCGGAAAAACAAACGGCGGTCGCTGCGTTCGAGGGCTTCTACAAGCTCGCAGAATTGACGCGTGCTGCAGAAGCCCAATGGCGCAACATGGATGTTTTGCTGCTGCCAACGTCGGGTACGACGTACAAAATTTCCGACGTGCTCGCCAACCCCGTTCAACTCAATTCCAATCTCGGGGCCTACACCAACTTCGTCAATCTCATGGACCTGTCGGCACTTGCCGTACCTGCCGGGTTCCGGCCGAACGGCTTGCCGTTTGGCGTCACGCTGATTGGCCGCGCCTTCGAAGATGGCCAGCTTGCGGCCCTTGGAGACGCCCTGCATCGTGCCCTTGATGGTGCTAAACTCGGCGCGACGTCAACGGCGCTACAGGATACGGCATCAGTCGTCTCAGCAGCAGCTAGGGGGATGGTCCAAGTTGCCGTTGCCGGTGCGCACCTCACAGGGCAACCGCTCAACAGCCAGCTTACGGATCGCAACGCGCGTCTGCTGCGAACGGCCCGCACGTCTGCCGGATACCACTTCTACGCACTCGCCAACACCACGCCTGCGAAACCCGGCTTAATTTACGATGGCGAAGGGGCTGGCGAAATTGAGGTGGAGATTTGGGAGATGAGCCAAGCGGCTTTCGGCTCTTTCGTGGCGCTCATACCCGGGCCGCTTGGCATCGGCACCATCCGCCTCGAAGACGGGTCCACCGTCAAAGGCTTCTTGTGCGAAGCCCATGCTGCGTGCGGCGCCGAAGACATCACGGCGTTTGGCGGCTGGCGCGCGTGGCTTGGGCGCACCTAAGACTTCGCCCGCACGTAGCTGCCCGGTGCGTCTTCAATAACGCCGAGTTTCTCGCCGGGGTCGCGCGGTAGTGTCCACTGGCCCGATTTGTTTGCCAGCCACGCTGCCCAATGTTCCCACCAGGAGCCCGGATGCGGTTTGGCTGAGGCAATCCACTCGTCCAGTGTTCCATCGCGGTTGGTGCCGCCAGTCCAGTATTGATATTTTACCTTGTCTGGCGGATTGACGACACCAGCGATGTGCCCGCTGCCGGCAAGTACGAATTCAGGCTGGCTCCCCAAAAGTTTCGAGCCGATGAACACCGACTTGGCTGGAGCGATGTGGTCCTCTTTTGTGGCCAAGTGATAGATAGGCAGCGTTATCTTGGAGAGATCGAGTTCAATCCCGCCCAGCACCATCTCGCCTTTGGCCAGCCGGTTCTCGTTGTAAAATTCCCGCAGATAGAAGGCGTGGTTGGCCGCGCACATGCGCGTTGAATCCTGGTTCCAATATAAGAGATCGAACGGGAACGGCTTCTTACCCAGCATGTAGTTGGAAACGATGTACGGCCAGATCAGATCGCGCGAGCGCATCATGTTGAAGACGTTCGCCATGCGCGAGCCATCGAGATAACCGCGCTCAGCCATCATCTGATCGAGGTTTTTGAGCTGTTCCTCGCCGGTAAACAGCAGCAAATCTCCAGCCTGTGAAAAATCGACTTGCGTGGTGAGGAAGGTGATGGCCTTGAAGGGTGTTTCGCCGCGCGCGGCCAGATAGGCGAGCGTGCAGGCCAGCAGCGTGCCGCCGACGCAGTAGCCGGTGACATTGATTTGCGGCACACCGGTCTCTTCGCGAACGGCATCGACGGCGCGCAGAAGCCCTTCCAGCATGTAGTCGTCGAAGGTCTTTGCGGCCAGGCGTTCGTCGGGGTTGACCCAGGACACGACGAAGACCGTGAAGCCCTGATCAACCGTGAACTTGATGAGGCTCTTGGCCGGGGTCAGATCGAGCACATAGTACTTGTTGATCCACGGCGGCACGATGAGCACGGGGATCTCGTGCACTTTTTCGGTCGTTGGTGAATACTGGATAAGCTGTAACAGTTCGTTCTGAAACACGACCTTGCCCGGTGTTGTTGCAAGGTTGCGTCCCACTTCAAATGCTTGCGTGTCGGTCTGGCTGACTTTCAGCAAGTCGCCGGACTTCTCCATGTCCTTCACCAGCATGGTCATGCCGTCGACCAGATTGCCGCCGTTGGTGGCAAGCGTGGCACGCACCACTTCGGGGTTCATCATCGGAAAGTTCGACGGCGACAGCGCGCTCGATACCTGCCGGAAATAGAACTCGGCGCGCTTGCGAGCGTCGTCTTCCAGGCCATCGGTGCCGGCCAGCATTTTCTCAGACCACTGCGTGGTGATGAGATAGGCCTGCTTCCAAAAATCGAAATAAGGGTTCTCGGACCATTCGGGATCTTTGAAACGGTTGTCGCTCGGCTCGGGCTCAATGACGGGCTCGATCTTCTCGCCCATCATTTTGCGGATGGAGGCGTTCCACAGCTCCATGTAGGCGACCATGAGGTCGGACTGAGCTTGGGCCACCCGCTCGGGGTGCGTCATCCACCGTCCGGCGATCTCAGTGATCGTGTTGGTGGCTTGCGTCATCTCACTGGCCGCCGAATACGGGCTGACTTTTGAGTCGGGCCGCTCCATAAGGCCGCTCATGGCCTTGCCGCCTTGCTCGAACAGGCGCAACAGATTGCGCGCAAACTCCTCGGGGTTGGCGATCATGTAAGGGGGGGGAGCGGAGGGCTTTTCGGTCATCGGTCTCTTTTTATGCGGCGCGACATCACGATGTGCGTCGAGGGCTCGTCGATTGCAATGGCGTACCCGAGTATAACACGGCTGCTGAACGCGTGCTTCCTTAACGGGCCTTGTGCTGCACCGCACATCAAAGTTTTGAGAATGGGGGTGCGGCAGCTTGGACCGGCGAGGCTGCCCCCTGGACGCCGCAGGCCGCAGGCGGGTAAACACGCAGCGGTAAAGAAAGGGATTCGGTTGATATCCGGGCGTGTTGCCGGATGCGATGGTTTCCTCATTTGACAAACGCTTGAGGCCTGCGCCTTGGCGCAATGCCGCCCGCGACTTCTGTGAGACCCTCGTGAAAGAAGAATTTCACCGCATCAAGCGTCTGCCACCCTATGTTTTCGCCGAGGTCAACCGGCTGAAGGCGCAGGCGCGCGCGCGCGGTGCAGACATCATCGATCTGGGCATGGGCAATCCCGATATGCCGGCCCCCGCCCACATCGTCGACAAGCTTGTCGAGACGTTGAACAAGCCGCGCACGCATCGCTATTCGGCTTCGAAGGGCATTCCAGGTTTACGCAAGGCGCAAGCGGCGT
>JANNXL010000195.1:0-2062 GCA_031409575.1 Hyphomicrobium sp. | reverse complement strand
CGGGGATAACTTCGGGTGAGAAATTATTCGAACAAAAAAGCCCACCCCAAACGTCATCTTCGAAACGGCTGAGCCCGCGCCGTGCATCCGGAAAAGTGCGCAGCGGTTTTCCGGTCAGTTGCAAGGCCAAGAGAAAGCGAGACGTTTCGGGGATCCAGCGTTCTGCCGGAGGCGGGCAAGCAATAAGCGTGCGCCGGAGGCCTTCGATATCACGTGTCTTCGACGACTTTCGCGCTGGATCCCCAATCGCGATCGCGTACAGCTCACGCGATTGAGGATGACGGGTTGTTAAGTGCTGGCGACACGAACCCAACATAAGTTCGGCCGCTGACGCGCTGGTATCAAGCACAAAGTTGATCGTGAAAGGAGTTGCCGGTATTGGATCACTCCTTGCCACTTGCGGCAGCCGCCTTAAGTCTTATACCGCTGCTCTTGTGCCGATGCCTTGGCCCGGCCATAAGCTAACCTCCAATCGCACTCGTGCCGTGCCGGCCACACCTTGAGGACCCCCGATGTCGACCCGCCTGGAAGCTGCGCCAAGCCCGCGCGTGCGCTCCCGCGCCGACCTCGCGGATTGGATCGCGGCTGGCTGCAAGCCCAAAGACGCTTGGCGCATCGGCACCGAGCACGAGAAATTCGTGTTCAATACGGACACGCTCGGTCCCGTGCCTTACGACGGCCCGCGCGGCATCCGCGCGCTTATGGAAGCGCTGATGGCGCGCTATGGCTGGCAGCCGATCAAAGAGGGCGACACCATCATCGCCCTCAAGCGGCCCGACACTGAGGGCCCTGGCATTCTGGGCAACATCAGCTTGGAGCCGGGCGGTCAATTCGAGCTTTCAGGCGCGCCGGTCGTGCACCTGCATCAGACGGCCGCCGAAACGCAGCAGCATTTGAACGAAGTGCTGGATGTTGGCGAAGACCTCGGCATCGGATTTCTGGGCGTCGGTTTTTCGCCGAAGTGGACGCTGGCTGAGACACCGCTGATGCCCAAAGAGCGCTACCGCGTGATGACGCGCTATATGCCGATGGTGGGCAAGGCCGGCCTCGACATGATGTATCGCACGGCGACCATTCAAGTGAACTTGGATTTCGCCAGCGAAGCCGACATGGTGAAAAAGCTGCGCGTGAGTTTGGCGTTGCAGCCGATCGCGACGGCGCTGTTTGCGTCCTCGCCATTCACGGAAGGCAAGCCCAACGGTTTCAAGTCTCTGCGCAGTGAAGTTTGGCGCGACACAGACCCCAATCGCACCGGCATGCTGCCGTTCGTGTTTGAGCCCGGCATGGGCTTTGAGCGCTACACCGAATACGCGCTGAACGTGCCGATGTACTTCGTCTACCGCGATGGCCAGTATATCGACGTGGCGGGCGCATCGTTTTCAGATTTCATGGCCGGCAAGCTCTCGCAGTTGCCGGGCGAGACCCCGACAATTGACGACTGGTCAGACCATCTCACGACGCTGTTCCCGGAAGTGCGCTTGAAGCGTTTTCTCGAAATGCGCGGCGCCGATGGCGGCCGCTGGCGGCGCATTTGCGCCTTGCCAGCATTTTGGGCCGGGCTTCTCTACGATGAGACCGCACTTGATGCCGCATGGAATTTCGTCAAGGGCTGGAGCGCCGAGGAGCGTCAGGCATTGCGCGAAGGCGTGCCGAAGCTCGCGTTCGATACGCCGTTCCGCAAAGCCAACGTGCGCGCGTTGGCGTGCGAAGTTTTGAAGATCGCGCACACGGGCCTCAAGAACCGCGCGCATATCAATTGGGCGAGCCAGGACGAGACGATTTATCTGGAGCCATTACGTGAACTGGTGGCATCGGGCAAAACCGTCGCCGATGAATTGCTCGAACGCTACGAAGGCGCGTGGAAGGGCAACATCGACCACATTTTTGAAGAGATCGCGTTTTAGGTTGGGGAGGGTGACGACTGCCTCAACTGGCAATTGAATACGATTTCAGCACAGCAACACGAACCATGAAAGCGACCCTCAAGCATCCCCCCCGCTGTCATCCTCGCGCTTGTCGCGAGGACCCATTTCGCGGCTAGGCGCATCGCTCGCGTTTCCCG
>JANNXL010000194.1:0-4124 GCA_031409575.1 Hyphomicrobium sp. | reverse complement strand
GCCCAGCTCGATGCCGCCGGGTTTCATCAGGCCCATCTTCAGGGTGCCGATATGACCGGGGCGAGTGTGCCAGCGGTTGATTTTCGCGGAGCAAGCCTCTGGATGACCAAAACGCCGCTGCTTGAAGCCGGCGGCGTCGCGGACTACGCCGATCTTGCCATCAAGCCGTTGGAGGAAAGTGAAACGGGCGATCTCACGCGCATGATCAAAAACATGCCCGTGCGCCGTGTGGGAGAGCGCCTCGGCGAACTGTTGCAGCCGTTGCTTGATCCGTCGCAGTCACAGGCCTGGAGTGCCAACCCCGATCTGGCTCGCTGGCAGGGGCTGTCACTTATCACGCAGCCCGTTCCGCCCGATCAGATCAAGACCCACCTCACGGAATATCTTGGCAAACTCATGTGCCGGACGCGCTGGAGCAACGGCTCAGTTGCAACGGGCGTTGCCCGGCGCGCGCTGACACCACAGTTCCGCGGCGACGTGATCGGCATTTATGAAAAAATCAAAGACCCCAGCTGTCCCGCGGCTGGCAGTGTTCCGTCGAAGGTCCTGAGGGACCTGGGCACGGCGGCAGACATCGCGCGCGGGAGTTAAGGCTGCCAGTAACGCGCCGCAACCTTTTACAACGCTGAACGATGAGGACTTGGCTCCGTGGGTAGGGCTCGAACCTTCGACCGTCCGATTAACAGTCGGATGCTCTACCACTGAGCTACCACGGAACAGGCGTCTCATTTTCATGAGAGGAGCAGCCTCTAGCACAATGCTTTCCGGCTGGCGAGAGGGTTTTAGAACGCGCGGATGGGGCCATCACACCTTGATTTTAGTGGCGGCGGTTTGCCCCTCTCGCGACGAGCGGCCACCTCCGTAAACCCACCGTTTGTTGGCTTTCAGTGGATATATTTGGAGGCCACGCCCGGAATTGAACCGGGGTACGCGGATTTGCAGTCCGCTGCATAACCACTCTACCACGTGGCCTCGCGGCTGGCCTCTCGCGGCCGAGCCGATTTTGCGATCTCATCGATGATAAGCCGATGGAGCGCGGTTCCTATCATGGCAGCCCCGCGCGGCACAAGAACGCAATAACCGCGACATTCGTGCCGGCCGGCGGCGGGCCAAGGATCTCAGCAGGCAATGCGCCGCCCGGATATGCTGAGGTGGCGCGCAGCGCCATTCTCCGTTTGCGCGCGCCAACCGTTTGGATACATAGGTCATGCGCGCGTGCCGACACGTCATGGCGCGGCGAGGAGACAGGACGATGTCCGATATGGCGCTGCAACGCAAAAACATGGTCGAGAGCCAGGTGCGCCCCAGCGACATCACCGACCGGCGCATCATCCGCGCCATGCTCGAGGTTCCGCGCGAGGTTTATGTGCCAGCGGCAAGCCAAGCCATTGCCTACGGCGATCTCGATATCAAGCTAGATCCCAGGGCGAAGTCAGCCTATCCGCGCGTTCTCATGATGCCCCGCGTGTTCGCAAAGCTCGTCCAAATGTGTGCAATCGAACCCCATGACGACGTGCTCATCGCGGGTGCCGGAATGGGCTATTCGGCAGCCATCGTGGCGCAGCTGGCCAAGTCTGTGACAGCTCTCGAAGAAAATGAGGCGCTCGCGGCCCATGCCAAAAAGGCGTTGGCTGAGCAGGGTGTCACTTCTGCGGAGGTGGTCGTTGGACCGCTTACAGACGGCTTGCCGGCGAAGGCCCCGTTTGACGTCATCATCGTTGAAGGGGCCGCCGCTGTGGTGCCGCAAACGCTCCTCGATCAGTTGGGTCCCAACGGGCGGCTCGCGGTGATTTCAGCGGCTGGCCCCGCCGGCAAGGCCACGCTGTGGCGGCGGCATGCGAACGGATTTGACTCGACCGAGGCCTTCGACGCCAGTAGCGCGCTATTGCCCGGTTTTGCAAAGGCCCCAGCCTTCAGCTTTTAATGGCCCCGGCTTTCAGTTTTTAGAGGTGTTCTCTGATGCTGGACGAGCCAAGCAGGGGAAATCGGGCAAATCCCCCTCCCCGCGTCGCGCGGGACGCGCGCCTCCGGCGCGACGAAGGGGGAGAAGCAGTTGCACGGATTTCCACCAGCACCGGGATGATATGACTTCAACTCGAAGCAAGCGTCGGTATGGAATCTGGCTCAAAATGATGCAGCGTTTACGGTTCCTTTAGTGAATTCGCGTCCAATGCACCTTGAGGGCACCCGTGTGCCTTGGTTGTGTTGGGAGCTGTATGATGTTTGGTGTCTATGGTCGCGTTCAGGCGTCTCAAGGGCTTGCTAGGTCTTTGTCCGCCTCAGTTAGCGTAATGGCACTTGCCGTAGCCGTGCTGCCATTGCTGGCGCCGGAAGCCCACGGCGAAACACTCAATGACGCGCTGGCTGCCGCCTACGAGTCAAACCCGCGGATCGACGGCGAGCGCGCCCGGCTGCGGGCGACCGACGAAGAAGTTCCGCGCGCCATGTCTGGCTACCGGCCCAAGATCAATTTCAACGCAGAACAGGGCTCACGATCGGCCTCCTCGTCGCCAGCGAGCACGGGCGATGGCTCGTTCAATCCGTGGGGCTATCAGATCAACCTCACACAACCCATCTTCTCAGGCTTTCGCACCGTAAACGGTGTCGCGGAGGCTGAAGCGCTGGTGCGATCAGGCCGCGAAGGCTTGCGCCAAGTTGAAACCGATACGCTGCTGGCAGCGGTTGCCGCATATGCCGACGTGGTTCGCGATCAGGCGATCTTAGCCTCGCGCGAAGCCAACGTGCGGGTTCTGGCGAAGGAATTGACGGCGGCTCGCGCTCGCCGCGCAGCCCAGGAAGTCACCAAGACGGACGTCGCCCAGGCCGAAGCCCGCAATGCACTTGCCATGTCGGAAGCCGATCTGGCACGCGCCAACCTGAAGATTTCGCGCTCGAGGTATGCCCGTATTATTGGACATCAGCCCAGTAGCCTCATCGAGCCGCCTCTGACATCGAAGCTGCTGCCGCAGTCGCTCGACATGGCAATTGAAATTGCCAGCCGCGAAAGTCCCGTCATCGTGGCAGCGCTCTATCGCGAAGAGGCGGCTCGCTACAACGTCGATAAAACGTGGGGCGAATTGCTGCCAGAAGTACGCCTTGAGGCGAGCTACTCCAAGACCGGCGACTCGAGCAATGTTATTGACAGCCAGGAAGACGCCAGCGTCACCGGCCGCGTCAGCGTGCCATTGTATGAGGGGGGTGAAGTTCAAGCCCGCGTGCGTCAGGCAAAGCATACGCATGTCAGCCGCATTCAAGACATTGAAGACGCACGCACACAAGCAATCGACGAAGTGACAGCCGCCTTTGCGCGCATGATCAGCTCGCGCGCGCAGATGAAGTCCGATCAGATTCAGATCGATGCCAACAAAGTCGCGCTTGAAGGCGTGCGCGAAGAAGAGCGCGTCGGTCAGCGCACGCTGCTCGACGTGTTGAACGCCGAGCAGGAATTCCTCAACGCTAAAGAACAGCTTGCCCGCACACGGCGCGAACTCGTTGTGGCCAACTATCAGCTGCTGGGCGCCATGGGACACCTCACCGGCGAGAGCCTCGCCGTCAATGACACGATCTACGATGCGGAAGCGCACTACGACGAGGTTCGCCGCAAATGGTTTGGCATTAGCATTACACATGCCGATGGCAGCCTCGAAGTCGTCGATGCCGCCGTAATGGAAGATCCGGGTTCTGTGAAGTAGGGTTATGGGTCTTCGGTTGGCGATGCCTATGCCCGTTACCGTCCTCTTCCGGCGCGTGAGCCGCCGCCGTGCATCCGGAAAAGTGCGGAGCCGGTTTCCGGCCAGATACACAGCATAAATGGGCGGCGCGCGTTTGGTGATCCCCGTCCCGTCATCCTCAATCGCGTGAGCTGTACGCGATCGCGATTGGGGATCCAGCGCGAAAGTCGTCGAATACACGTGATATCGAAGGCCTCTGGCGCACGCTTATTGCTTGCCCGCCTCCGGCAGAACGCTGGATCCCCGAAACGCCTCGCTTTCTCTTGGCCTTGCAACTGACCGGAAAACCGCTGCGCACTTTTCCGGATGCACGGCGCGGGCTCAGCCGTTTCGAAGATGACGTTTGGGGTGGGCTTTTTTGTTCGAATAATTTCTCACCCGAAGTTATCCCCG
>JANNXL010000193.1:0-3582 GCA_031409575.1 Hyphomicrobium sp. | reverse complement strand
ACGTGACGCCAAGCCCGGACTTGATGCGATCATTCCTCACCCGCTTGTTCTCGGAATAGAAACTTCGGCCCATAAGTGAGAACGTGGCGTCTTCATAGTTTATTCCTTGTGGCACCGGCAGCCCTAGGAGTTCGGCGGCGTACGCGATGACATCTTGAGGCGGGGCCGGCTCGTCATCGGTGACGTTGAAGACCTTATGCTCGCCAGGATGAGCGATGGCCGCTTCGAGAACGCCAGCAATGTCGCCAACGTGGATGCGGTTGAAAACCTGTCCGGGCTTGATGATGCGCCGAGCGCTGCCATCGAGAACATTATTGATCGCGCTGCGGCCAGGACCGTAAATTCCCGCGAGCCGGAAAATTTGCACCTGCTTTCCGGTGCGGGCACCCAGCTCAAGCCACGCATTTTCTGCATCAACACGGCGGCGGGAGCGATCAGAACCTGGCGTTGCCGGTGTTGTCTCGTCGACCCAACCGCCTTTGTGGTCTCCATAAACGCCGATCGTTGAGAGGTAGGCGATCCAACACAGCTTTGGAGCGCTCTCCAGCGCCGCTGTGAAACTTCGCAACACGGGATCGCCCTGTGCATCTGGCGGAACGGACGTCACGGCATGTGTAGCGGTTTGCAGGCGCTCGGTAAGGCGCGGGCCTATCAACGAACCACTGGTGGCATCGTCCAGATTTTGAGATGCAAAAAGATGAGGGTCGAACCCTTGCTGTATAAGACTTTCGGCGCCGGCCTGAGACGTGGTGGTGCCTGCGATCGCCCATCCACGCGGCATCAGCCGCTTGCCAAGTTCCACCGCGCTGTAGCCCATTCCAAAACAAAACAGGCTGGTCATGCGTTGGTCTCCAGTGCGTGCGCGGCTGCCCATTCTTGGCGGACGTCAGCATCACGTTCCTTGTCAGCATAATGCGCATACGAGGCGGCAAACGCGTCTGACCTTGCAAGCCTCCGAAACGCCCAGACGGCCATGGCCCGCACCAGCGGCGAGGCGTCTGTCAAAAGCGGTTCCACGCGCGAACACAGCGCTGAGTTGCCCGAATTGCCCGCTGCGATCAGCACATTGCGCACGAAACGGTCGCGGCCCGCGCGCTTGATGGGCGTGCCGGAAAAGCGCTGCCGGAACGCAGTGTCATCGAGCGTCAAGAGGTCTGCGAGCGGCGGATTGCGGGTTGCCTCGCATGCTGCGAATTGAGCTTCGCGACTGGCTTGTGCAAACTTGTTCCATGGACACACGGCCAAACAATCATCACAGCCAAAAATCCGGTTGCCGATGGCTGCGCGAAATTCAGGAGCAATATGGCCTTTGTGTTCGATGGTGAGGTAAGCGATGCAGCGCTGTGCGTCGAGCTGATAGGCTGCAGGAAACGCGGCTGTCGGGCACACGTCCAGGCAGCGCTGGCAGGAGCCGCAATGGTCAACTTCAGCCAAATCTGGCGGAAGCTCTGCTGTCGTGAGAATGGCCCCGAGAAACAGCCATGAACCATGTGTGCGCGAGACAAGATTTGTGTGCTTGCCTTGCCAGCCGAGTCCGCTAGCCGCAGCCAGTGGCTTTTCCATCAGTGGTGCTGTGTCGGTGAAAACCTTGACCTCTTGACCGGTCAATGCTGCCACCTGTTGTGCCAAAACTTTCAGCTTTTTCTTCAAAACATCATGGTAGTCTCGGCCCTGTGCGTAGACCGAGATGGTACCATTTGACGTGTTGGCGAGGTTTGCAAGCGGATCGGCCGAAGGCGCGTAGCTGAGCCCAGTCATCAAAATACTGCGGGCCTCTGGCCAAAGAGCTTTCGGATGCCGCCGCCGGTCTGCTGCGGTCTCCAACCACGCCATATCTCCGTGACGGCCGGCTTCGAGAAACTGCAGCAGCCGGTCACCAGCTTGCCCGATACTGTCAGGTCTCGTGATGCGCAGATCGCACAATCCAAGTTCGCCGGCGCGCTGTCTCAGCAGGGTGACGATAGCGTCCGGCGCGCGTGGCGTTGCGGGGTGCTTAGAAGTCGAGGTCGGCATAGGCATTTGGCGGGGGCATTCCCGGTATCCGGTCTGACAGAATTGGCCGCATCGATGGCCGCGATTTCAGGCGTTGATACCACGACTTTGCGGCTGGGTAGTCATGCCAGGGCACATCGCCGAGATAGTCGATCACTGAAAGATGCGCGCCAGCTGCAAGATCGGCAAAACTCAGCGCTTCGCCGGCCAGCCATCCGCGCTGGTGCGCGAGGTATCCGATGTAGCTTAGATGATAGCGCAGGTTCACGTTGGCGGCGCGCAGCACGATTGGGTCGGGAGGCGTGCCGTGGCCGGCCCCCAACGGAGCGTAGACTTTTTCTGTCAGCAATTCGCGTGTCACGTCCCGGTGGAACTTGTTTTGAAACCAGTCAACGAGGCGGCGGACTTCGGCCCGCTCGATGGCGTCACCCGGATAGAGTTCCAAAACCTGATAGGCGGCAACGGCATCGCGGGCGGCCTCGGCCACGTATTCCGAGATGGCATAGGCCCCGCACAGCGAGCCGCCTGTATCGAGCGAAAGGACTGGCAATTCGCCCGACGGGTTGAGCGCCAAAAAAGCCGGCTGCCAGGCCCACGGCTGCTCCTCAACAAACGTCGTTTCGATTTTGAGTTCGGACAACGCCAAGCGGATGGAGCGCGAATGCGGGCATAGCCTGAAGTGCGTCAGTGTGCCGGCAAAGCTGGTTCCGTCCCAGTGTTCGTCCGCGTCTGAAGAAGGGATGCCGGCGGCGGTGCCTTCAGCATCGGGGAGATCGGTCACAGATGGCGTCTCCCTCAGGTACGGGTCCGGTTTGCAAAGGCAACGCGAACGATGCGACAGATGTGCGGTATTTGACACGAACGCGGCGCAAATTCCATGTTAGCCGAATTGGCTATTGAGGCTTTTCCGGCCCCAACGGCTGCTTCTCGAATGCGAGGGTCTGCCGCGTGTCTTTCTTGGAGCGGCCTCCATGCCCATCTGGCAAGTCGTACTCTTGGGCCTCATCGAA
Source organism: Hyphomicrobium sp. (assembly GCA_031409575.1). Classification (GTDB taxonomy): domain Bacteria; phylum Pseudomonadota; class Alphaproteobacteria; order Rhizobiales; family Hyphomicrobiaceae; genus JANNFX01. Next base: position 580 of record JANNXL010000193.1, on the reverse strand, counting down.
GGGGCGACGGAATTCATTCCGGTCTCGTCGACGGGGCACGTTCTGCTTGCCGGTCATTTCTTGGGGTTCTGCTCGCCCGGCCGGTCATTCGAGATCCTTATTCAGCTCGGCGCCATCCTCGCAATCTTGACCATCTATGCAGGCCGCCTGGTGCATCTAGCCATGTCGCTGCCCAGCGATGCCAACGCGCGGCGCTTTATTGGCGGCGTTTTGCTGGCGTTCTTGCCCGCTGCCGTGCTGGGCGCAGCATTCTCAAAGTACATTGACGTCCTTCTCGAAACGCCCCTCGTAATCTGCTCCACGCTCATCATTGGCGGCATTATTCTGCTCTACGTCGACCGGTTAAAGTTGAAGCCGGTTTACAGCGATGTCACGCAAATCCCGCCATCGCTGGCCTTGAAGATCGGGCTGTGTCAGTGCTTGGCGATGATACCCGGTGTTTCGCGTTCCGGTGCGACTATTGTGGGTGCCATGCTGATGGGTGCCGATAAACGCACCGCGGCCGAGTTTTCATTTTTTCTGGCCATGCCAACGATGGCCGGGGCGTTTGCGTTCAAGCTTCTTAAGCATTGGTCCGAGC
>JANNXL010000192.1:0-1935 GCA_031409575.1 Hyphomicrobium sp. | reverse complement strand
ACGCGGGGGCCGCCAAAGCGCTCCAGCATTTGTTATTCGCGAAGGTAGTTTTCGTTTTCACGGACCTCCCCCCTCTCCCGCGGGGAGGGGGGGGGGTGGGGAGAAGCCGCTGGCGGAACCTGTCGAGTTTGCTTTGACATTGAGCTGATCTTCAACATCACGCTTGAAGCCTCTCCCCACCCCTAACCCCTCCCCGCTGGGGGGGGGGTAACGAGAGCGGCGCCGTGGCTGGATATCAAGCGTCAGAGTCACAAGACAAGATCGCAGTTCGACTCGATTGAATCGGATCGGCACTTTAAGCTTTTTAATGTGTCGCATTTTCTGACGACGAACCAATGTCCAATTCGTAGGTCAGATACTCTAGTATTTTGACAATCCCAGATCCGAAAAGTCCCCGCCCATGTTCCAGACGTTTGATAGCCCTTCGTCTCCTCAGCTCTCAGCTGGCCGCGTCAAACAGTTGCGAGCGCTTCTCACGCAGCGCGGACTGGCCGCGTTTCTTATTCCTCGCGCAGACGAACACCAGGGCGAATATGTGCCGCCGTCAGCCGAGCGGCTGAAATGGCTCACCGGCTTTTCCGGCAGTGCGGGACTTGCAGCTGTGGGCCTCAAACGCGCGGCCGTGTTCGTTGATGGGCGTTACACCGTGCAAGTGCAGGCGGAAGCCGACGCGGCTGTGTTCGATTTCCCGGGGCTCGCGCGTACGCAGCTGACAGTCTGGCTGATCGCGAATTGTCACAACGGCGATGTTGTCGGCTTTGATCCGTGGCTGCATACGGCGGGCGAAATCAGCCGCCTGACCGGCGCGCTCAAAGCTCATGGCATTAAGTTGAAGCCAGTTTCAGGAAATCTTGTCGACCGCGTTTGGGGGAGCGAGCGGCCATTGCCGCCAATAAACCCTATCATGCCCCACCCGATAAAATTTTCTGGACGTGACGCGGCAGAAAAAATCGCAGACGTGCAGAAGATTTTGAAAGCCGCCAATCAAGACGCGGCGGTGCTGACTCTGCCCGACAGCATCTGCTGGCTGTTCAACATTCGCGGTTCGGACGTGGCCCACAATCCAGTGGTGCTTGCCTTCGCCATTGTGCCCGCACACGGCAAGGCAGAGCTTTTCGTCGCCCCTCAAAAAATCAGCAAAGACGCCAAGGCTCATCTCGATGGTGTCGTGAAACTGAGCCATCCAGACAAGCTCGCAGAGCGTCTGAAGGTCCTTAAAGCCAACGCCAAGAGCGTGCGTCTCGACCCGGAAACATCGGCCTGGTGGTTTGCCCGCGCGCTCGGATCGAAGTCTGCGTCACGCGGCGCCGATCCGTGCATTGCTTTGAAAGCGATCAAGAACAGCGCTGAAATCAAAGGCGCACGCGCGGCGCACGTTCGAGATGGTGCCGCCGTATGCACATATCTCGCCTGGCTCGACGGCGCGGCGGCTGGCGGGGCACTCGATGAGATCACAAGCGTCAAAAAACTCGAAGAGCAGCGCTCGGCGACCGGCGCTCTGAAAGAAATATCCTTCGATACGATTTCAGGGAGCGGCCCTAACGGCGCCATTGTTCACTACCGGGTGTCGGAAAAAACCAATCGCAACTTGAAACCCGGCGAATTGTTTTTGCTCGACAGCGGTGCACAATTTGCCGACGGCACGACGGACATCACCCGCACGGTTGCCATCGGTCAGCCCAGTGCGGAAATGCGCGAGCGTTTCACACTTGTCCTCAAGGGTCATATTGCAATTGCGACCGCGCGGTTTCCCAAAGGCACGCGCGGCATCGACCTCGACCCGTTCGCGCGTCGCGCCTTGTGGGAGCGTGGCCTTGACTATGATCACGGCACCGGTCACGGTGTGGGCAGCTATTTATCGGTCCACGAAGGCCCGCAATCGATCAGCCGCGCCGGCATGTGCCCGCTGGAGCCCGGCATGATCTGCTCGAACGA
>JANNXL010000191.1:0-25188 GCA_031409575.1 Hyphomicrobium sp. | reverse complement strand
CTCTGCACATCTCGAACAGGCACCTCGATTTGGCGCCTGTGGTGGCGGCCGGTATGAACATGATGCCGGGCTACCACTCTGTCTTGGTCGTCGATATGCCGAAGAATCCCGGTCATGACACGGCCCCGTCTCGTGTCATTCTGGTTTCGCGAGACGAGGCGGTTCTCAACTCCGCCTTGGAGTTGAGCGGCGCAAAACGGCTTGAGCCGGTGCCGGGCGTTGCGGCTTGGACCGATGACTATTCGGATATTCTCTCGGCGCTCATCCGCCGCTTGACAGGAAAAACAACGAACAATCGCGAGACGGCCGTTCACTCGCCTTAAGGCACAGCCGCTCGCGCGATGATCTGTGCGCCCGAATACGTTTTGAAATCAGCGCTGTAACGCCAGATCGCCCCCGCCGCCTGCGCCGGGGGCGATCTTGTTTTCGCCCGCCCTGCGTTCGGGTTGCGCACCCCCTGCCGCTGCGGCTAAGACAGGCGCAACAACGGGCATTCCCACGTAACGCGCATTGGACCTTACATGCAGGTGGACGAAGCAACGGTGAGGCGCATTGCGCGGCTCGCCCGCATCAAAGTGACGCCTGAGGAGGCCAAGGGCCTGGAGAAAGAGCTTTCGGGCATTCTCAACTGGGTTGCACAACTCGATGAAGTCGACACCAAGACCATCGAGCCGATGACCCGTGTCGTCGCTCAAGCCGTGCAGATGCGCGAAGATAAGGTGACGGACGGCGAAAAGGCCGCCGAGATCACGCAGAACGCGCCGATGTCGGAAGACCACTTCTTCGTCGTGCCGAAAGTTGTTGAGTAAGCGGCGGCGCGTCAGCTGCTGGAACAAAGAGGTGCTCCATGTCAAAAATTTTCGCACTGCTCGCCATCCTGCTCATCGCAACGGGCATTCTGCTACTTGCCGTGCCCAAAGCCGATCTGACTGCTGCGCCCGGCCTCGCGCCTGAAGCGGCGGCGATCCCTGCCGTGGTGTCTCAAGCACGTGAGTTTGCCGAGCAAGTCAACGCGCCACTGTCGATCGTATTCGGGCTCGTGAGTTTGTTTTATTCGCGCCGCTCCTATCAGGTGAACAAGGCGCGCGCGGATGCGGCCAAAACGGGGAAATCTGTTTGATGGCCACGGCAGGTGTCATCCCGCTCTTGCGGATATCTTCGGCGTTGTGCGCTGCGTGGCTCTGTGCGGGTGTGACGGCGGCTTCGGGTGCCGAAGTCACGGCGGGCTTCATCAAGGGGACGTATGTCATCGAAGGTGAGGCGCGGTGTGATAAGCTCGCGCGGCTGCGGGCTGGCGGTCCCGCAAACGCAGAAACGGTGCCCGAGACTCTGACAAGCACCGGCTTTCACTTGTGGGAAGGCGATTGCACATTTTTGACATTGGACGAGAAAACGGCAGGCCGCGTTTGGGTGGCCCAGATGGCGTGCGCAGAGAGCGACACAGAAACCGAAGAACTCGACACGTTTGACCTCAACCCCAGCGACCAGAGTATTACGGTCACGTCTGAGGGGAACATCACGAAGTATGTGCGCTGCGACGCTGAAAAGGGGAACTAACGCGTGACGGAATTGACCACCCTGACGCTTGCCGAAGCACGCGACGGACTGAAAAAAAAGAACTTCTCCGCGACCGAACTGACGAAAGCGTTTCTCGTTGAAATCGAAGCGGGCAATGGCGCGCTCAACGCCTATGTTTTGGTGACTCCGGAGCATGCGCTGGCGCAAGCCGCCGAAAGCGACAAACACTTGAAGGCTGGCAGTGCGCGCCCTCTCGAAGGGCTGCCGCTCGGTAACAAGGACCTCTTTTGCACGAAGGGCATCCGCACGACGGCGTGCTCGAAGATTCTCGGCGATTTCAAACCGACTTATGAGTCGACCGTCGGCGGCAACCTGTGGAACGCCGGAGCGGTCATGCTCGGTAAGCTCAACAACGATGAATTCGCCATGGGCTCGTCGAACGAGACAAGCGCGTTCGGAAACGTCGTGTCGCCGTGGCGGCGCAAGGGCAAGGACGGGAAGCTGTCGGATGACAAGCTCGTGCCGGGCGGCTCCTCGGGTGGATCGTCGGCAGCGGTGTCGGCAAACCTGTGCCTTGCTGCAACGGCAACCGACACGGGCGGTTCGATCCGCCAGCCGGCCGCATTGACGGGCACGGTGGGCATCAAGCCAACCTATGGCCGCTGCTCGCGCTGGGGCATTGTCGCGTTTGCTTCATCCCTCGATCAGGCGGGGCCCATCGCCAAAACCGTTCGCGATGCGGCGATCATGCTGGGCACCATGGCGAGCCACGATGCCAAGGATACAACGTCGGTCGATGTGCCGGTTCCCAACTATGAGGCGGCTCTTTTGCAGGGCGTGAAGGGCTTGCGGGTCGGCGTGCCTAAGGAATACCGCGTCGATGGCATGTCAAAAGAGATCGAAGATCTCTGGCAAAAGGGCATCGAGTGGCTAAAGGCGGCGGGCGCGACCATTCATGAAATCTCGCTGCCGCATACGAAATACGCGCTGCCTGCGTACTATATTGTGGCTCCTGCCGAGTGTTCATCGAATCTTGCCCGCTACGATGGCGTGCGCTACGGCCTGCGCGTGCCGGGCCGCGACATCACCGATCTCTACGAGCAGACGCGCGCGGCAGGCTTTGGCAAAGAAGTCCGCAAGCGCATTCTGATCGGCACCTACGTGCTGTCGGCCGGCTACTACGATGCGTATTATCTGAAGGCGCAGAAAGTGCGCACATTGATCAAGCGTGACTTCGATGAGGCGTGGAACACGGTCGATGTGGTTCTCACGCCCACGACGCCGTCGCCCGCGTTCGCGTTCGGTGAGAAAACCGGCGATCCGCTGGCGATGTACCTGGAAGATATTTTCACGGTGACTGTGAACATGGCCGGATTGCCCGGCATGTCGGTGCCCGCTGGGCTGTCTGCGCAAGGGACGCCGCTGGGGCTGCAGCTCATTGGCAAGCCGTTCGACGAAGCAACGCTATTCCGCGCTGGACAGGCGATTGAAGACGCCGCTGGGCGGTTCGCCATCCCGCAAAAGTGGTGGGTTGAACGAGGCGCTGCGAAGGCTTCTGCAAAAATAAAGGGCAAAAAATAATGGACGCCAAACGCCCATGGGACTGCGCCGATATGGGGCAGGTCCGCTCCGAGATTGATCGCATTGATAACGCGCTTGTCGATCTGATTGCCGAGCGTTTTGGATACGTGGACCGCGCCTGGCAACTGAAAGTCAACTCGACCGAGGGGGCCGTGGTGCCATGGCGCATTCAGCAGGTGATCGACCGCGTCAAGTCACGTGCCGCGTCGAAAGATCTGCCGCCGGAAATGGTGGAAATGGTTGGCGCCCAGTGGCGCAACATGATCGGATGGTTCGTTCAATACGAAGAAGAAAAGCTCCGTCTCAAGGCTGAGGGCAAGAGCGTCGCGGTCAATGACGACAGCGCCGAAGACGAGTCCACCTGATGATTGCTATCAATTCGTTTGATCCCGCCACGCTCGCTTTGATCGCCGTACTGAACCCTGCGACCATCGCTATCGGCTTCATAATGGGCCGCAACGCCGATCAATGGCAAAAGCTGATTGTTGCTGCGTTTGCCGCTGCCCTCGGCGGGTTCATTGTGTATTGGCTGGCGGCGTTCGTGGGCGTGTTCCAAGTTCACGCTGTCGGCGGTGAAGCCGGTCTTATGGTCATGCAGTTCGGCTTCGGATTGCTTTGGGCGTGCGTGGGATATTTTGTGTTTCGCGCCAAGGCCGCGTAAGCACCCCGCCTACTGAGACACGACCGGCTTTGCCAATTCGGCTTCGATTGCAGCGATCAACTCTTTGGAGTCAGGTGCCGTGCCGGAGAAAAACGATTGCACGATCCGGCCGTCGCGCCCAATCAGATACTTGTGGAAGTTCCAGCCGGGTGCTGCCTTGGGGCCCAGCACACCGGTCGCCCATTTGTAAAACGGATGCGCGGCCGCCCCCTTCACCACATTTTTTTCCGTCATCGGAAATGTGATTCCGAACGTGCCTTCGCAGAACTCCTTGATCTTGCCCTCGGAGCCCGGCTCCTGACCGCCGAAGTCGTTCGACGGCACACCGACAATCACAAGTCCCTTGGCTTCATATGTGTCGTAGAGCTTTTGCAGGCCCTCATACTGCTGTGTAAATCCGCAGAACGAGGCCGTGTTGACCATCAACATCACCCGGCCCTGATAGGCCGATAGCGGCATCGGCTTGCCATCGATCGACGTAAAATTGAAGTCGAAGGCGGTGCCCATTTGTGCTGGTCCAGCTTTGACGGATGCCGGCGCGACGGCCAGCAGCGCGAGTGAGAAGGCTTTGAGAGCTAAAGATCGCATGGTGACGGGGTCTCGCATTTGATTGGGATCTCGCACTTAAACGGGCCGCGCCCACCAAAAGATCATTGCCAGGCATGGCACCAGCACGGTTCACGCAATCGCGCGCAGGGCATGGGCGGCAGCGCCATCCGTCGCATCCAGGAACGCCGCGATATTGGTGATGGTCAGTTTGTCGGCGAGCAGCGGGGCATGCCCCTGGCCCTTGACCACCATGTCGGTGAACACGGGATGGCGGCGGCGCATTTCGTCGACCGTGGCCGCCGACAAGATGTCGGAGTTTTCGCCGCGGATCACCATGAGCGGGTGGATTTTCATCGCCTCATACTGCGGCCACAGCGCTGGAATCGGCCCATCGAGCACGGATAGAGAATTGCCGATCTTCGGATCGTACCCCGGCGCAGGCCTGCCGTTGCGCTCGTTGAACCATTGCCGCGCGATCTGCTCCCATTTGTCTTCGGGCACAGACGGAAACGCGCGCACGTTCATGTCGCGCACGAGTTTTGTGGCTTCCGCCCAAGAGCCGGGCAGGGGAATGCGCCCCGCATAGGCGCTGATACGGGCCAGCCCGTCGCGCTCGATGACGGGGCCGATGTCGTTCAGCACAACCGGCCCGAACGCCGACGGCTGGGCAGCGGCGAGGATCATGGCAATCAAGCCGCCGCGCGATGTGCCGACGAGGGCGCAGCCTGCGAGATCGCGCATCGTGATAAAATCTGCGACGTCGAGCATCTCGATCGGTACGGCATAGTTGCGCCACTCAGGATCGTTCTGCGAAAGCCCCCGGCCACGATAATCGAGCGTGTACACATCGCGCGCCGCGCCCGGCAGGCTGGACAACGCCAAAGCCAAATCGTGGAAATCGCGGCCGTTTCGGGTCAGGCCGGGCAGGCACAGCACGGGTCGGCGCACGGGCGCGTTGGGCTCACTGCGGCTGGCATAGTGCCGGGCATGCAAGCGCAGGCCGTCACGCGCTGTGAAAGTGATGTCAGTGAAGGTGGTCGGTGCAGGGGATGCCACGGTCAAAGGTCCTCAAATCAAATCGTTGACTTATTCATCTCGCATCGCATCGCAGCACGAACGATTGATAACCAATCAGCGCAATGATGCTGTTCCCCCTCCGTCGCGCCGGAGGCGCGCGTCCCGCGCGACGCGGGCAGGGGTTAGGGGTGGGGCGGAGCCTCATGCGTGATGTCGACGTAAGCGTCGATGTGCCAGCAAACCGGATAGATTTCTCAAGCAGCCCCTCCCCACCCCCGCCCCACCCCGCTGGGGAGGGGGTGAACTCCGAATAAAATACATCAGACCCTAACGATCATCTTTTGGCACGCACCACTAACCGTCCGATTTCTCCGCCGCCTTCGCACCGGCCTTGGCCCGCTTCAAATCATCTTCCAGACGCAAGGCAGTTGCGCCTTCTCCAAGCCGTGCCCGGTAGATCTGAATGTTGGCCAGCACCTTGGCAACGTACTCGCGTGTCTCTTGAATGGGAATGCGTTCAATCCAGTCGATGGGATCAGCACTGGCATCTCGCGGATCACCCAGTTCGCGGATCCACTGGCGGGCCCGGCCTGGGCCTGCATTGTAGCCCGCGAGTGCTAAAATATAAGAGCCACGGAATTCTTCCATGCGGTCGGCCGTGTAGGCAGACGCCATCATGGTGTTGTAGGCCGTGTCGGTGAGCAATCTCTTCACGTCGCATTTGATTTTGTAATCTTGGCAGACGTGCTGGGCGGTCACGGTCATCACTTGCAGCAGGCCTTTGGCGCCAGCTCCTGAAACCGTCAGATTGTTGAACTCTGTTTCCTGGCGCGCGATGCCGAGCAGGAACGCGGTTTCCGGCGGTTTGCGCAGTGGGGAATAGGCAGGGAACGAGTGCACCGGATACGCGTAGTACATCATGTTCTGGCGCGCGCCGATGGCAGCTTTTCCGGTGCGCACGGCCATTTGCGTATCACCGATGGCTTCGGCTAAGTGCGCCACAAGGGCTGTGCCGCCTTCGCTGTCGAACACACTTCGCAACTGCACGAGGAACGAGCGCAAAACGTCACGATCAAGCCCCGCCTTCCGGCCCACAACGACAGCAAGTACGGTGTCGAGCGCGGTAAACTTCGCCACCTCAGCCTCCGACGGCGGGGCGGGCGGTTCAATGATGATCTTGGAATTGCCGGGCTCTAATTTTTGCCGCGCCAGAAGGCCATGGAAGGTGTCGGTGTCGAGGGCGGCTTCCTTGTAAAACGGTGCGGCTCCGGCAGCGTTGGAGGTGACTTCCGCGGTGCGCCCCAGCCAGTAGTTAGCTTTGGCACGCGACAAGGGACCATCGGCGGCCTTTTTCAGCGCGAGAAAATGCGGTTCCGCACGCTTGGGGTCTTTCAACATGCGCAACGCTAGCCAGCCCGCCAGGAACTGCTGCTCTTTGAGCGGGTTCACGGTCAGCGGACCACTATCGCGCACCAGGTCGTAGGCGAGTTGATACTTGCCGGCGGTCATCGCCATGTAGGCGTTGGCGCGGCGCTCTTCCCACCACGAATCCGGGACGACCGTTTGTGCGGCGTCGGTTGGCGCACTCAACAAAAGTTTTGCTGCTTCATCGCGCTTGCCGGCACGGCGCAAGGCTTGAATGCGATGGAACACGAGCCCCCAGTCAGGGTCTTTTGGAGCGGGGATGGCATCGATCTGCGCCTTTGCGCCGGAGGTTTGCAGAAATACAGAAAGCCGCGCGTTGGCGGTCTTCTGATCCGCTGCCGGTAAAAGCGAAATCGTGCGGCGCGCGTATTCAGCTTTTGCCTTGCGTTCGCCGGTCCAGCGGATGTCGTCGATAATGAACCGGTCAAGCCGCCATTTGTGATCGGCCGGTGTGAGCAGGCTGGCGAAGCGTTCGAGGAAGCCCGTCTCCAGCGTGGCGGGAATATTGTCTTCACGCCAGGCCAGCGCCGCAAGTTTGGCCGCTTCCGCTACGTTGCCTTCAGCCTGGAGAGCGGAGGCAAGTGCAGCCTTGCCAATGCCGGTCTGTGGCGGCTGATCTTTGAAGTGCGCCTTGATGGCAGACGCCGCACCGCCCTGCGTGAACAGCGCTTCTTCCAGCCGCTGTGTCAGCAGTCCACGTTCGGGCCACGTCGGGTTGGCGTCTAGAAACGTGCGATACTCCGCTGGCGTGCCGTAGCCGCTTTTCAGGCGAAACCAGTCGGCCAGTTTGCGGCCGGCTGGATCTTTGATCTGGCCCAGCAACTCGGTCGCCTTGGAACGGTTCGAGGCATTTACGGCGGCGATGGAATCACGCACCAAGGCGGCGTCGGCTGGCGTAAGCGCATAGGCGCGGACCGGCGCAATGGCCATATCGAGGCGCGCCACATGATCGATTTCAGCTTTTGAAGGTGCCGCGGGCTTGGGCAAAAGCGGGCGCTCAGGTTGGGTTGCCGGCGCAGGTGCGGCGCCCGGAACAGTCTGGGCCGCCAGCGGTTGAGATGCGGCCACGAGAACCAAAAGCGCGGAAATAGCATCCCTGGCTATACAAGTTGCCCGCTGCAACCTGTTGATGGGTTGGAGGCCACTTTTCATAGGCTTGACGCCAGATTTGTCCGGCTGGAAGCCGGATTTGTTCGGCTGGAAGCCGTTGCACGACCGCTGCAAATCAAAACCTCTCAAAGTCCGGTGCGGTTGGCCCAGTGCCTTGCCCGCCGTCTGCAGTCAGCATAGATTGTCATGTGAGCCACAGTTGGGCTCGAATTGGGGCTCGAAAAGACCGTTTGAGGCCTTCCGCCCAGCTTTTTTCGAGGTTAACAAGGCGCGATGTGGCATTCAAGACTCGCGGCGGACAGCGGACAGGGGATGCTCTGCTGAAGCGTCCACCAATCGACCACCGACCCCGTCACATAAAATAGAAGATTGCCGGGCACAGCAAAGCAGCCGATAGCGAGCGGCACACAGAACTCTGGCACAAAACGGCATAGTGAAGGACGCATGTTCAAAGGCTCGTACACGGCGCTGATTACACCGTTCAAGGACTCGCGGGTTGACGACGACGCTTTGCGCCGCCTCGTTGATTGGCAAATCACTGAAGGCACGCACGGCTTGGTGCCAACAGGCACAACCGGCGAAAGCCCGGCGCTCGACTACGATGAGCACAAGCGCGTCGTCGAGATTACGATTGAGGCAGCGCGCGGCCGCGTGCCGGTTATGGCCGGTACGGGTTCGAATTCAACGGCAGAGGCGATTTTCCTTTCGCAGCACGCCGAGAAGGCTGGCGCGCAGGCGCTTCTGGTTGTCACGCCATACTACAACAAGCCGAGCCAAGAGGGGCTCTATCAGCACTTCAAGGCGATCAACGATGCGGTCGGCATCCCGATCTTCATCTACAACATTCCGCCACGCTCGATTGTCGATATGTCGGTTGAAACCATGGCGCGGCTTTATGAGTTGAAGAACATCGCCGGCGTGAAAGATGCAACCGCCAACATTGCGCGCGTGTCGCAACAGCGCGCCGCCATGGGAGCGGAGTTCATGCAGTTTTCAGGCGAAGACGCGACCGCGCTGGCGTTCATCGCGCACGGCGGTCAAGGGTGTATTTCTGTCGCCTCCAATGTCGCGCCGCGGCTGTGCGCAGAGTTCCAGAATGCGTGCCTGGCGGGCGACTTCAAAACAGCGCTGGTGCTGCATGATCGGATGATGCCGCTGCACGATGTGATGTTCATCGAGACCAATCCGGGGCCCGTGAAGTATGCAGCCTCCCGGCTTGGCATCTGTTCAGCCGAAATGCGGTTGCCCATGGTGCCGGTGACGGAGGCCGCAAAAAAGAAAATCGACGCAGCACTCGTGCAGGTCGGCCTGCTGCAGGCGAAAGCGGCGGAGTAGTTGCCCATCAGAATGCCTTTACCCGTCATCCTCGACGCTTGAGGGCGCAGGCGCCCGAATGCGGCGGGGATCCAGCGTAACGCTCGTCCGGAGGACGCCGGTTATAAAGTGTCTTCGACGCACTTTGCGCTGGATCCCCGTCTTGCTCCAGCTGCGCTGTCGCGCGACGAGGATGACGGGACACGATGGGGTGTGCCAGAACCACAATTGCCGATGTTGACCCAAGGAACGCGCCATTATGGCTGCCAAGAAACCCGCAAAAAAAGAGGAAGGCCGCACGCGGATCGCCGAGAACCGCAAGGCGCGCCACGAGTACTTTGTGACCGACACTTGGGAGGCCGGCATTATGCTGACCGGAACGGAGGTGAAGGCGCTGCGCAAGGGACAGTCGAATATTGCCGAAAGCTATGCCTCGCCCGAAGACGATGGCCTATGGCTGATCAATATGTACATTCCCGAACACCACGCCTCGGGCGCGTTCTTTAATCATGAGCCCAGGCGCAGGCGGAAGCTGCTGCTGCACAAGTCCGAGATCCATAAAATGGTTCACGCGGTCGAGCGCAAGGGCATGACCATTGTGCCATTGCAGCTTTACTTCAACGAGCGGGGCCGCGCGAAATTGAAACTCGGGCTGGCTGAAGGCAAGAAGTTGCACGACAAGCGCGACAGCGAAAAGAAGCGCGACTGGGATCGTGAGAAACAGCGCATCATGCGGGACAAGGGATGAGGGCGAATGACGGGCACACCCTCGCCGGCCGATCTGCTGGCTGTTGATTGGTCGAAAATTCCTGCGCCAGTTGATGATGGTGCTACCAGGCACCTTGCCGGGTGCGACGTGCCCAGTTTCGCGCTTCCAGCAACCGACGGATCGGACGTTGATTTTGCAGCGCTTCGCGGGCGCACAATTGTCTACGTTTATCCGCTCACAGGTCGGCCCGGCGCAGCGTTGCCAGACGGCTGGGATGGCATTCCAGGTGCCCGCGGTTGCACGCCTCAGTCATGCGCTTTTCGCGATCACCATTCTGATCTCTTAATGGCGGGCGCGGCCAGCGTCTTTGGCCTGTCGACGCAAGACACTGCGTATCAGCGCGAGGCCGTTGAGAGGCTGCATTTGCCCTTCGTATTGCTCTCGGATGCCGGTTTGGTATTTTCCAAAGCGCTGGGTCTGCCGCTGTTGACCGTTGACGGGCGCACACTTCTGAAACGTCTCGCATTGGTGATCGATGCGGGGCGGATTACCAAGGTTTTCTATCCGGTGTTTCCGCCGGATCGGAACGCTGCGGATGTGCTGGCTTGGTTGAAGGATCATCCAGCGTGAGCGCTCGGGCCGGCCCGTGGCCCTGGCCGCCGCTTGCGGATGATGGCGGAGCGCTGCATTTGGTCGCGGGTACGCGGCTGCCCAGCGTTGCGCTCGAAGCAACGATTGGCAGGCGTATCAACTTGGCCGAGGTTCGAGACCGCGCAGTTGTGTTCGTCTATCCCTATACAGGAACGCCCGGCGCGCCCAATCCGCCCGGTTGGGACACCATTCCCGGCGCTCATGGCTCGACGCCGCAAGCGGAGGGATTTCGCGATCACTATGCCGCGTTCCAAGACTTGAAGGTGGGCGTGTTCGGTATCAGCGGGCAATCGCAAGCGGATCAGCGAGCGTTTGCGGCACGGATCTCCCTGCCCTTTCCGGTGCTGAGCGATTTGGGTTTTGCCTTTGCCGATGCCCTGCAGCTGCCGCGCTTTGAAACCGGCGGCGTGACATTTCTCAAGCGCATCACGTTCCTCATCCGCGGTGGCGTGATTGAGCAGACGCTCTATCCGGTCCACCCCCCGGACCGGCACGCGGCGGCGGTTTACGCGCTTGTCAGTCAGCCGCAACCGGTATAGCCACGCTGGCTTTTAGCGGTCCAACTCCGCCCGCACGCTTGCGAACACCGCTTCGAACATTTCAGGTGTAAGGCGGCGCGTGTTGGTGTTGTAGCGCGAGCAGTGGAAGCTATCGAACAGCGCCAGCCCCGGCTTGATCGCGTGGCGGCGGCCGTGGGCGAAGGGAAAATCGGCTTTACGCAGGCCAAGCGCTGCCAGCGTCTGATCGTGAGCGATGCGGCCAAGGGCAATCAGGCACTGAACGTGGCGCATGGCTTCCAGCCGCGCGAGAAAGAACGGCCGGCACGTGGTGATTTCTTCGGGCGTTGGTTTGTTTTGCGGCGGCACGCAGCGCACGGCGTTGGCGATCAGGCAGTCTATAAGCAGGAGCCCGTCGTCGGGCCGTGCGTCATACGTGCCGGTGGCCAAGCCGAATTTTAAGAGCGTCGCATAAAGAAGGTCGCCGGCGTAATCGCCGGTGAAGGGCCGACCGGTGCGATTGGCACCCTGAAGGCCAGGGGCGAGGCCGACAATGAGCAGTCGGGCGGCACTGTCCCCAAAGCACGGCACGGGGCCGTTGAACCAGCTTGGCTCGGCGGCAGCATTCTTTGCACGAAACGCCGCGAGCCGCGAACACAGGCCACAGTTGTGCAGCGGCTCTATCGGGCCGCGCATGTCACCAGGTCGCATATTGGACATTTTCGTCCCAAGCCCTTGCGGCCGCGCGCGCCGTGTTCAAAGGCGCGCGGTTCACTTACTGCTTAGGCTTCATCGGGCAGATCGTCGCCTTCGACGAATGCGGCGGCACTGTCCCGGCTGCCATACGCGGGTGCCGGTCGCGGGGTGAATGGCCGGTTGTCTCGCGCATCGCGTGTCGCGCGCGGGGCGTTGGCGCTATCGCGGCCAATCATGGATTCAAGGTCGGCAATGTCGATGAACTGGTCCGCCTGACGGCGCAGATCGTCCGACACCATTGGCGGTTGCGTCTGGAGCGTGGAAATGACGCTGACGCGCTTGCCCTTTTGCTGCAGGGCGGACACCAGCGATTTGAAATCGCCATCACCTGAGAACAGCACGATATGGTCGAGGTTATCGGCAAGCCGCATGGCGTCAACGGCCAGCTCAATATCCATGTTGCCCTTGACCTTGCGGCGGCCCAACGCGTCCGTGAACTCCTTGGTCGGCTTTGTCACCATGGTGTAACCGTTGTAGTCTAACCAATCGATCAGTGGCCGGATGGACGAGTATTCCTGATCTTCCGCGAGCGCTGTATAATACAGCGCGCGGATGAGTATGCCCTTCTGCCGGAAGAAATTCAGCAACTTCTTGTAATCAATATCAAAACCCAAAGATTTTGATGTTGCATATAAGTTGGCACCGTCAATAAACAGGGCGACGCGTTCGGTCTGATAAAAGTTCATTGAGATCCCTTAGACTGGGCAAGTAATTGATCTATAATGTGTAATTGACACGACAGCAGCTTGACGGAGCACTTCCTCGAGACGAACCCGCGAGCCGCTGTTTGCAATATAGCCAACGTGCTGAGGCTTAATGCAGTTTACCGATGCGAACAACTAGATGTTGCCCTGGAATAACAGACTTATAACTGCGGGGAAAGTTTGTCACACTCCACCGTCAATTCTGGGAATTCAAGCTGGGCCACAGGTTTGATCATGTGCTGACCCATTTGGAGGCCGTGTAGGGCATAGATGAAGGCCAAACGGTAAGGCCGTTAAGCGATGTCCCATTGGCCTCCCTCCCGGGCGCAGGTCATGTGGCGGTCCTTGCCTTGAAATTGTTCGCGATTGGTGCGATGAGTAGTGGAATTGCTCGCTGCGATGAAGCAGCCCGTGCCGCGGACCACCCCCGCAGGTGCTCGGGTTGGCTTTGCGTTTCGCGGTTAGGCATATGGTTCGGCCTTGTGCCGGCATAGCCCTTTCTCAACACTGAGGTATCGCTGAATGGCTCGCGTGACCGTCGAAGATTGCGTCGACAAGATCCCCAACCGTTTCGAACTTGTGCTGCTCGCCGCCCACCGTGCGCGCGGCATCACCAATGGCGCGGCTATGACCGTCGAGCCCGACAACGACAAAAATCCGGTGATCGCGTTGCGCGAAATTGCCGACCGTTCGATTCCGGCCGATGACATGCGCGAAGCGCTCATCCATTCGATCCAGAAGAACGTCGAAGTCGACGAGCCCGAAGCCGGTGCCGCGCCCGTGCTGGCATCCGAGCGCCGCAGCCCCATTCTCGGCCGGGATGATCAGTCGAGCGATACGCAGGTCGATGTTCTGACCGAGGAGCAGTTGTTGCGCGGTTTGGAGAGCATGACGCCGCTCGAACCATCGTCGAACAACGGCGGCGGTGGTGGCGGTCCGCGCGATCGCGGCCGCTAATTCGCACCCCGAACCGGCGCGGCAACTCCGGTTGGTCCGGTGCGGGCCGGTCATTCTAAGGCAGCCGCTGCCAGAGGAGCGGGGCGGACCATGATGCGGCAGTATGAACTCGTCGAGCGGGTTCAGAAATACGATGAGAGCGCAGATGAGGCGCTTCTCAACCGCGCCTACGTGTACGCCATGAAGGCGCACGGCAACCAAGTTCGCAAATCTGGCGATCCCTATTTTTCGCATCCGCTCGAAGTGGCGGCGATCCTTACCGATCTCAAGCTTGACGACGCCACGATCGCAACCGCGCTCTTGCATGACGTAATCGAAGATACCGACACGACACGCGGTGAGATCGATCAGTTGTTCGGCCCCGAAATCGGCTCGCTGGTCGATGGCCTCACCAAAATCCGCCGCCTCGACCTCGTGTCGAAAAAAGCAGAGCAGGCGGAAAACTTCCGCAAACTTCTGATCGCGATTTCGACCGACGTGCGCGTGCTGCTGGTGAAGCTCGCAGACCGCCTGCACAACATGCGCACTCTTGAGCACATGAAGCCCGAGGGCCGCCAGCGCGTCTCGCAGGAAACACTCGACATCTATGCGCCGCTCGCCGGCCGCATGGGCATGCAGGGCATGCGCGACGAACTGGAAACGCTGGCCTTCCGCTGGCTGCATCCGGAAGCCTTCGCCGCTGTCACAGGCAAGCTCGCCGAACTGCGCGCCAAGAACGAAGGCCTCGTTGAAGACATCCGCGCGGCACTTGCCGGCAAGCTTGCTGATGCCGGCATCAAGGCGGAAGTCTCGGGCCGCGAGAAGAAGCCCTATTCCATCTGGAGCAAGATGGAGAACAAGCAAATCGGGCTTGAACAGCTTTCGGATATCTACGCGTTCCGCCTCATCGTCGATACCATTGACGACTGTTACCGGGTTCTGGGCTTGGCGCACACGACGTGGCGGACCGTGCCGGGGCGCTTCAAAGACTACATTTCGACGCCCAAGCAAAACAACTATCAGTCGATCCACACGACCGTCGTCGGTCCGCGCCATCAGCGTGTCGAGCTGCAGATCCGCACGCGCAAAATGCATGACATCTCGGAAGATGGCGTTGCCGCGCACGCGCTGTACAAAGAAGGCCAGACGTTCAACCGGTCGCATACTGGTGAAGCCGCTCCAGCCAACGGTGCGGCCGTCAATGGAACCGCCGTCAACGGCGCCAATGGCGCGCACGCCAAAGACCTATCGCGCGACTGGGCCGGCCACGACAAAGACAATGGTCCATATGTGTGGCTGAAACGGCTGGTCGAGACCTTGCTCGAAGGCAACAACCCCGAAGAGTTTCTTGAGCACACCAAGCTCGAACTGTTCCAGGATCAGGTCTACTGCTTCTCGCCCAAAGGCCGTTTGATTGCGTTGCCGCGCGGGGCGACACCGCTTGATTTCGCCTATGCGGTCCATACCGACATCGGCAACTCAGCCATCGGGGCTTCGATCAACGGCCGCCATGTGCCGATCGACACACGCCTGCGCAACGGTGATGAAGTGGAGATCCGTACATCTGCAAAGCACATCCCGCCCGCCGCCTGGGAAAACTTTGCTGTTACGGGGCGTGCCCGCTCAGCTATTCGACGGGCGTCTCGCGATGCGGCGCGCCGTCAATATGCCGAACTGGGGCGGCGCTTGCTGACCTCTGGACTGGAGCGCGCTGGCGCCAGCTATAGCGATGACTTGATCAAAAAAGCGCTACCCGCCCTGCAGCACAAATCCGTTGACGACGCGCTGGCGGCAATCGCGCGCAGCGAGATTTCAATTGATGACGCGGTGCGCATTCTGGTGCCCGGTTCAGGACCCGGGCTCGCCTATAAGCCAGCCGCACGGCCTGACCGGGGCCGCGGCCAGAATGGCTGGTTCAATCTGGCGCGCGTGGCAGGTCTAAAGTTCCGGATTGGCAGCGGGACGGGCAACGATTCTGTTGCAGGGCCGGCCGCCCCCGGCAGCGCTGAAACACCAGGCAGCGAAACGGGTGATGGCCAACGCAGCGGTGCTGGCATCGCGCTCAAAGGCATGAAGAACGATATGCCGGTCAGCTTCCCGGATGGCGGTGCTGTGCCGGGCGATCGCATCGTGGGTGTGATGATGCCGGGAGAAGGCATCCGTATTTACCAAATCCACTCGCCGCACTTAAAAGAGTTCGAACACGAGCGCTGGATCGACGTGACGTGGGATGTGGACCCGTCAACGCCCGAGCGGTTCCCGGCACTCATTCGTGTGACCGCTCCCAACCGGCCCGGTACGCTGGCACAGATCGCCGATGTGATCGGTCAGGCAGGCGGCAACATCGACAACCTTAAAATGGTCCGCCGGGCGTCAGATTTTACCGAGTTGCGCATTGGTGTCGAAGTGTTCGATCTCGCCCACTTGAACCATATCATCTCTGGGCTAAAATCGACTGCGGTCGTCAGCAAGGTCGAGCGCGTGTTCGAATGAAATTCCGGTAACGGCAATTCCTGCAAGGTTTGTGTGTCCTCTATGTCAGTAAGCCCGCGAGCCGCAAAGCCTGCTTCGGCTGCGCAAATAGCTCCCTACCTTCGCCTCGGCGTCAACATCGATCACGTCGCAACGGTGCGCAATGCACGCGGCGGTGCGGTGCCCGATCCGGTGCGCGCGGCTTTGCTCGCCATTGAAGCCGGCGCAGATGGCATCACGGCACATTTGCGCGAAGACCGCCGTCACATCCGCGACGAAGATATGGCGCGGCTCAAGGCAGCAATCACTAAGCCCTTGAATTTCGAAATGGCCGCGACCGATCAGATGCTCGACATCGCGCTCAAAATAAAACCGCACGCTGCCTGTCTCGTGCCGGAAAAACGCACCGAGCGCACGACCGAAGGCGGGCTCAATGTGGTCGATGGGCATGATTACCTGTTGCCGTTCGTGTCCGGGCTCGGCCGTGCGGGCATTCGGGTCTCGTTGTTTATCGAGCCTTCACTCGACGCGCTCGAAGCCGCCAAGTCATTGGGCGCTCCGATTGTTGAATTGCATACCGGGGCCTGGTGCGAAGCCGTGACGGCGGGAGAAACCTTAAAGGCCGCCGCCGAGTTCGAGCGCATCCGGAAGGCCGCCCTCCACGCGGCAAAACTCGGCATCGAATGTCATGCCGGACATGGATTGGATTTTGCGACGGCGCGCACCATCTCAGCGCTGCCGCAGATAGTGGAGCTCAACATCGGCCACTTCCTGATCGGCGAGGCGATATTCACCGGGCTCGCCGCCACGCTGCACACCATGCGCCGCGCCATGGACGAGGGCCGTGCCGGAGTTGCGCGCGCTGCAAAAGGCGCCAGTAAAGCATCATGATCCTTGGGCTTGGCAACGACCTCATCGATATCCGCCGTATCGAAGCGACGCTTGCGCGGTTTGGCGACCGGTTTCTCGATCGCGTGTTTACCGAAACGGAGCGCCGCCGCGCCGACGCCCGCTCCGGGCGTGCTGCCACCTACGCCAAGCGCTTTGCCGCCAAAGAAGCATGCTCGAAGGCGCTGGGCACGGGCCTGAGACAAGGCGTCTATTGGCGCGATATGGGTGTGATCAATTTACCATCCGGCCGGCCAACGCTTCAGCTGACGGGAGGGGCAGCCGAGCACCTCAAGAGCATGACCCCAGAAGGCTTCGAAGTCCGTATAGACCTTACTCTGACTGACGATTTTCCGCTCGCTGAAGCCGTCGTCATCATTTCAGCGTTGCCCCAAAAACACGACCGGCGCGGATGAAAGCCTTGGGCCTGCGTCTCACAAGGCCGCTTCCATCAGCGCGTTTGCGCGGGGCCTTTGAAATGGCTATAGCGGGCTGCGGCGGGGACAGCTTCAATCCAGACGTCGATATGACCCTGAAAGGGGCGAGGGAGAACTCGGCATGAGCCGCAAGTCAGACGGTGGCGAAGGCATAGGCGAGACCATCAAGATCGTCGTGCAAGCCTTGGCCATCGCCATGGTCGTGCGCGTGTTTTTGTATCAGCCGTTCAACATTCCCTCCGGCTCCATGAAGGAAACGCTCTTAATCGGCGATTTCATTTTTGTGTCGAAGCTGAGCTACGGTCTAAGCCGCTTTTCGTTTCCGCGCACCATTGATGTGTGCGTGCCGTTAACCGACATGTGCGGCAGCTTCCGCATTTTGCCCGACATGATGTCGTCGGGCCGCATCATGGCGGCTGATCCCAAGCGCGGTGATGTCATTGTCTTTAAACTGCCGACCGACACCTCGAAGGACTATATCAAGCGGCTCGTCGGATTGCCGGGCGATACCATCAAAGTCACCAACGGCGTGTTGAACATCAATGGCACGGATGTGCCAAAGGTCAGTGCGGGCACATTCGAAAATATTGAATGCGACGACTTTGGCTCGCGCTGCCGCGACCAGAAATATCAAGTCTTCGAAGAAACGCTGCCCAATGGCGTGAAGCACCACACGCTCGACCGCGAGCCAGACAACGATGCCGACAACGCCGGGCCGTTTGTGGTGCCGGAAGGGCATTACTTCATGATGGGCGACAACCGCGACAATTCCATTGACAGCCGGTTCGACCCGAAGGTTTACCGAAGCGGCGTTGGCTTTGTTCCCTATGAGAACCTCGTTGGCCGCGCCGACGTGATCTTTTATTCTTGTGCCTCCGACGAGCCGGGCCGCTGCAGCTGGTTCGCACCATGGACATGGCCCGTGGACATCCGCTGGGGCCGTCTCTTCGACCTGGTGAGATAAGGAGGCCCATGTTCAGGGCCCGTAAATTCAAAGACCTGGAGGCGCGGCTGGGCTATAAGTTTAAGTCCCAGGATCTGCTGCAGCGCGCGCTGACGCATTCAAGCTACAAGGGCAGCGCCAAAAACTCGGGCGACAACGAGCGGCTGGAGTTCATCGGCGACCGCGTTCTTGGACTTGCGATTGCTGAACTCTTGCAAGCCACGTTTCCCAAAGCCAATGAGGGCGAATTGGCGCGGCGCTATAATCGTCTGGTTCGGGGCGAGACCTGCGCCGGCATCGGCCGCGACCTCGAACTCGGGCAGTTCCTGATCGTTTCGGAAAGCGAGGCGGCCAGCGGTGGCCGCGACAAGGAGACCATATTGGCCGACGCGGTTGAAGCCATTTTAGGTGCGGTGTTTTTAGACCAGGGCTTCGACAGGGCCCGCACCGTCGTGCGCCATCTGTGGGAGCCATTGACCGAGCAGCATACGCGCGCGGCGATAGCCGATCCAAAATCGGCCCTTCAGGAATGGGCGCAAGGCAAAGGGCTGGCTCTGCCAAGTTATGTTGAAGTGGCGCGTTCAGGCCCGGATCACGCTCCGATGTTTACCACCGAAGTGCGTATTCCAGGATGCGCACCAGCCCGCGGCGAGGGGGCTTCGAAACGCTCCGCCGAGCAAGCCGCCGCAAGTGAATTA
Source organism: Hyphomicrobium sp. (assembly GCA_031409575.1). GTDB lineage: Bacteria > Pseudomonadota > Alphaproteobacteria > Rhizobiales > Hyphomicrobiaceae > JANNFX01. The sequence continues at coordinate 6,322 of JANNXL010000191.1, read as the reverse complement.
CTCAACCGCGAGGGGGTCACAGCACCCGGAACCCAGAGCTCATGACACCTAAGAAAAAACCGCAAGTGAAGCCTGCCGCGGTTCTACAGCCCGTTGATGAGCGGGGCAGACGGTGCGGCTTTGTCGCGGTGATCGGTGCACCGAACGCCGGCAAGTCGACGCTCGTCAATGCGCTGGTCGGGGCCAAGGTCACGATTGTGTCGCACAAAGTGCAGACCACGCGCGTGCCGGTGCGCGGCATAGCTATCCACGGACTAAGCCAGCTTGTCTTCATCGATACGCCGGGAATTTTTTCGCCCAAGCGCCGGCTCGACAAGGCCATGGTGGAAGCAGCCTGGGGCGGCACGCAAGATGCCGACGTGGTGGCGCTGATGGTCGATGCCGCGAAGGGCCTCAGCGAAGACGTCGGCCGCATTCTCGATCACCTGAAGGGCGCCAAAGGCAAGCGCTTCCTGGTGCTCAACAAGATAGATTGGGTCGAAGACAAAGCCCGGCTGCTGGCCTTGGCGCAGGAGATCACCGGGCGCGTCACGTTTGATCAGGTGTTCATGATCTCGGCGCTCGATGGCGATGGTGTGGCAGATCTCAAAACGCATTTGGCGGGCGTTATGCCGGAAGGGCCGTGGCACTATCCTGAAGACGAAATTTCCGATGCGCCCTTGCGTCTACTTGCGGCAGAAATTACGCGCGAGAAGATTTATCATTGGCTGCATGAAGAGCTGCCGTATTCGACGACCGTTGAGACGACCGACTGGAAAGATTTCAAGAACGGTTCGGCACGCATTGAACAAACGATTTACGTCGAGCGTGACAGTCAAAAGAGCATCGTGCTGGGCAAGGGCGGCGAGACCATCAAAAAGCTCTCGTCAGACTCGCGTGCTGAGATGGCGAAGCTGCTGGAACGGCCCGTGCATCTGTTCTTGTTTGTAAAAGTGCGCGAGAACTGGGGCTCCGATCCTGAGCGCTACCGCATGATGGGACTGACGTTTCCGAAAGACTGAAGCTCTGAGCAAAGAGGCCGCATGACGAAGTTGAAAGCAGCTCGCTTGGGATCAGCATTCGTTATTGCGCTCTCTTTCGCTGCAATCGCGGGTATGCCGGCTCATGCCGCCGTTCGCACCTGCACAGCCCGCCTAACCAGCATTGCGGCGACGGATGCCACTGAATTGGGCGCCAAGAAAAAAGCAATTTCAGATTGGATGCTAAAGGCGACGGCCGCCGGCATCAAAAGTCCGGCGTGGCGGCTGGCTGCGGAGCGGCGGCTGATTTGCCAGCAGCACATCGTTGCCGCTACTCCTTCGGACACGGCCGAACCCGCCAAAGTCTATGAGTGCATCGCTGCCGGCCATGCCTGTACAATCACGCAAAACCCAGCAAAATCTCTGCCTCAGCCCACAGCTAAGGCGCGCGATCTTGAGACCTAACGGGCTCACCTGCTGATGGAATGGTCCGATGAAGCAATTGTGCTTTCGGTGCGCCCGCATGGCGAAACCGCAGCCGTCACCGAATTGTTCACGCGCGCGCACGGCCGCCACCTGGCATTGATCCATGGCGGGCGTTCGCGCAAACTTCGCCCCGTCCTGCAAACCGGCAATCACGTGGATGCAACGTGGAAGGCGCGGCTATCGGAGCACTTGGGCCACGCCACTGTCGAACTTCGCAAAGGCTATGCGGCGGCCAGCCTGGATGACGCAGCCGCACTTGCCGGCCTGACATCGCTGTGCACGCTGTCCCGCTTGCTGCCCGAACGCGATCCGCATCCGGCCCTGTTCGAGATTACGTTGTTCGTGCTGAGCTTCCTCGACGATGTGAGTGTATGGCCAGCGCTTATGGTGCGCTGGGAATTGGCATTGCTTGAAGAACTGGGCTTCGGGCTTGATCTTTCTGCATGTGCATCGACGGGATCGAACGATCAGCTGATCTATGTGTCGCCAAAATCGGGGCGCGCGGTTTCAGCGTCGGCCGGTGAGCCCTATCGTGATCGCATGTTGCCGCTGCCGGGGTTCTTATCCAAGTCCGGCGATCGCTCGGCAACGACGCAGGAAGTGCTGTCAGGATTTCAGCTCACTGGATACTTTCTCGAAAGCCGCGTGCTGGCCCCGCGCGGTGAGACGCTGCCATTAGCGCGCGGTCAGATCACAACGCATCTGGACCGCTAGATCCTTCGAGCCGCTCACTGCACCTTCTGGCGCTTCTCGATATTGATTTTGACGCCAAGCGCTTTGTCGGGCTTAAGCACATACACAACGCCATCGGCCGCCTCATAGCGTCCCGAAAGCGTCTTGGTGCCAGCACCCTTTCCGGCGCTATCGAACGTGAGTGCACTTGGGATGCAGGACGTGTGCGTGTTGGCGTAGTGCGGCTCGATGGTTTGCGTTTCTCCGCCAAATGAATAGGAAACCGCCACATTCGAAGTATTCGAAATCTGGAATTCGTATTCGAGGGACTTTGGCCGCGCGAACAATTGCACGGCGATAAATTTAGGCTTGTCGCCGGCGGCCTGAGCCACGCCGACACCGATTTCGGTCACGTGTTCGGCAACCAAATTCTTGCGATGGCCCGGCGAATTGATCCAGCCTTCGACGGAACTTTTGGCAAGGTCGAGGCTGGTGAATCCGCGGCTATCGAGAAACGACGCCAAGTTCTCGCCAATTTCGCACCAGTCGTAACCGCCAGATGAGATGCGCTCACTTGCTTGCCGCCCATCGGCGGTGTGCGACAGCTTCCCGTTCTTGGCGATGTAGGTGGCGTACGCACGTGCCACCGCCGTCAGTGCGGCATTGGCCTTGACGCTGCCGAGCTTGTTCTCAGCCCGAAACGTGTTGGTCATCGCAATGATCTGCGTTTCAACCGCGGGAACATCGGGCAGCGTGGGGGTCATGTGAGCCAGGAGCAGTCGTCACAACAGAGGTGTTTGATAACCGGAATACACCACAATGTGAATCTACGGCAGGTCTAATTAAGTAACGAAATCCTTCAGCAGTTTGATGTTTCCAAGGTTCCTGGCCTTATCGAAATAGCGCTCGTCTGCAGTGACGAGCACGGCACCCTCTGCGATTGCTATGGCATGGTAAAGCGTGTCGAACAAATGGTGCTGCAGTGAGACGCTCAGCCTCGCGGATCGTTCATGGGTTTCCCGGTCTGCACGCGTCGTAAGGTTAAGCGCAAACATGATTTCAATCGTGTCGCTCAAGCGAACAGGCTCTTGGCGTGAAACCACAGCAAGGACTTCGGCGATGAAATGAGGCGGTGCCAACAATTCAATCAAGCCGCTCTGGGCGGCTCGCAACAATTGCGTGGCACGGCCGGCATCCGGTTCGAACTCGGGCGAGAGGCTCCACTTTAGTGCTACGCTGGCGTCTAGCACCAATCGTGTCAATGCCGCCCCTCCTCACGCAGCGCGCGGATTTCTTCGTCACTATAAGTGCGGCCTGTACGACGGGCCTGTTCCAAGCGCGTCAATGCTGCCTCAAAACGATGCCGTTGCTGCTCATCTGAGGTAGCGGAGCCGGTTCGTGCGTATCCCTCAATGGCCCGGCGCATCAGATCGGTAATAACCGCGCTCTTGTTCTCGTTCTTGAATACCTCGTTGAACTTGTCTTTCACGTCATCGGGGATCGAGAAATTCATCGTGCCCATCGGAGTGCTCCAGCTATAAGTGCGTCAACAACTCAAAAGTTGTTGAAAGTTTCAACAATAAAAGTACCTCAGTCGTCGCTTTTAAGCAATTGTGCGCATCTGCAACTTGTGTCTTTGCAACACTTGAGTGCGGCCCAGGCGGGCGCTAACCCTGCCGCATGAGCAAGCACACGATTCCCCCTAACGGAGAGCCGCCCTACAACGGCGGCCCCATCGAGCCCATCGATCTCAAGGTTGCCCTTGAGGAGCGCTATCTGGCATATGCCCTGTCGACGATCATGCACCGGGCGCTGCCCGACGTGCGCGACGGGTTGAAGCCTGTTCACCGGCGCATTCTGTTCGCTATGCGCGAACTGGGACTTAACCCGGAGGGCGGCTATCGCAAGTGCGCCAAGATCGTCGGCGATACGATGGGCGACTACCACCCCCACGGCAACCTGGCGATTTACGATTCGCTGGCACGTCTCGCGCAGGATTTTGCCGTGCGCTATCCGCTGGTCGATGGCCAAGGCAACTTCGGCAACATCGACGGCGATAACCCCGCCGCCGACCGGTACACGGAAGCCCGTCTCACGCCAGCCGCTGCAGATCTTCTTGAAGGTATCGACGAAGACACAGTCGATTTTCGCGACAACTATGACGGTAAAAAGCAGGAACCGTCGGTTCTGCCAGCGGCGTTCCCAAACCTGCTCGCCAATGGATCGGCCGGCATCGCCGTTGGCATGGCGACCAACATCCCTCCGCACAATTTGGATGAACTGTGCCAGGCGCTGCTGCATCTGATCAAGCACCCCAATGCTTCGATTGAAAAAATCGTCGAATTCGTGCCGGGGCCAGACTTCCCGACAGGCGGCGTTATCGTGGAGCCGCGCGAGCAAATCCTTGAAGCTTACAAGACTGGGCGTGGCGGGTTCCGGCTACGCGCCAAGTGGGAAAAGGAAGAACTATCCCGTGGCGGCTATCAGATCGTCGTCACCGAAATTCCCTACCAGGTGCAGAAGTCAAAGCTCGTTGAAAAGCTTGCCGAGCTATTGACTGACAAAAAATTACCGCTGCTGGGTGACGTGCGGGATGAAAGCGCAGAGGAAGTGCGCCTGATCTTGGAGCCCAAGAGCCGCTTGATCGATCCGGTCTTGCTGATGGAAAGCCTGTTCCGCCTCACGGAACTGGAACTGCGCTTCGGCCTCAATATGAACGTGCTTTCGGCAGGTCAAATCCCGAATGTGTTGAGCCTGAAGGATGTGCTGAAGCAGTGGCTGGAGCACCGCGTCGACGTGCTCGTGCGGCGGACGCAGTACCGGTTGAAAAAGATCGAGCACCGGCTCGAAGTGCTCGACGGCTATCTGATCGCGTTTCTCAACATTGACGAGGTCATCCGCATCGTCCGCTTTGAGGATCATCCCAAGCAGGCGCTGATCGCGAAGTTCAAGCTGACGGACGTGCAAGCCGAAGCCATCTTGAACTTGCGTTTGAAAAGCTTATCGCGGCTCGAAGAAGTCGAGCTCAAGGCTGAGCATGACAAGCTGTCGAAAGAGCAGCGCAGCTTGAAGGCTTTGCTCAAGTCCGACGACCTGCAGTGGGAGCGTATCACCGACGAAGTGAAGGCGACGCGCGAGCGATACTCGAAGAAAACGGAACTCGGCGGCCGCCGCTCGACGTTCGCCGATGCGCCCACAGTTGACGCAGATCTCGACGAAGCCTTGATGGAACGCGAGCCCGTCACCATTATCCTGTCGGATAAGGGTTGGGTTCGAATGTTGAAGGGGCACGTCGACGATCTGTCGAAGCTCGAATTCAAACAAGGCGACGATCTGAAACGCGCGGTGAAAGCGCAGACCACCGACAAGCTCATTTTGTTTGCCACCAACGGCAAATTTTTTACGCTGGAAGTCGGGCAGTTGCCTGGCGGACGCGGTCACGGCGAACCTGTGCGCCTTATGGTCGACCTGGAAGAAAACCACGATTTCACCGAGGCGTTCATTCACGACCCGGCGCGCAAATTGCTGGTCGCGTCGACGGGCGGCTACGGCTTTGCCGTCGCCGAGGAAGAGGTTGTCGCCTCGACCCGCAAAGGCAAACAGGTCCTGAACGTGAGCGATGGCGAGGAGGCCTGCGTTTGCGTGCCCGTCGATGGCGATCACGTCGCGACCGTCGGCGAAAACCGCAAGATGCTGATTTTCAAGCTCGAAGAAATCAACGAGATGGCGCGCGGCAAGGGCACGATTTTGCAACGCTTCAAGGATGGCACGTTGTCGGATGCGCGCGTGTTTGCGAAGAAGGACGGCTTGACCTGGCTTGATAGTGCCGGCCGCACGTTCACGCTTCCGTGGAGCGAACTTAAGGAGTGGGTGGGCGAGCGCTCTCAAGCTGGGCGCATTGTGCCAAAAGGCTTTCCGAGGTCAAACAAGTTTGGGCCAGCGTTTTAGGGTGTCCAGCATTTTCGCTTGAATGGGTGTCTGTGGTACGCCTTATTGCGATAACATGAGGATGCTCCCGAAACTGGCCGCAAGGCCTGTCAATTGTATGGAACCGATACGTTCCTTAAGAAGCCAAATCGCCAGCGCTACGGACACCGCTGGGTACATCGCGGTCAAAGCCGCTGCGATACTCATTTGACCTCGCGTGGCCGATAGCACGTAGCCGAGTTGTCCGAAGCAATCGAGCAAGCCTGCCACAGAACACA
>JANNXL010000190.1:0-7244 GCA_031409575.1 Hyphomicrobium sp. | reverse complement strand
GTGCGCTGTCCGGCTCGACAGAAGTCGGCGCCTGGACGCTCGATGTCACTCCCGATCAACTGCCAAAAATCGCATTGACGAAAAAGCCAGAACTCACGCCGCGAGGCTCATTGAAGCTTGTCTATAAGGTGGAGGACGACTATGGCGTCGCGTCGGCTGCTGCGCGCGCCGAAAAGGTCAAACCGAAAGACGCCGATCCGGCTGTGGCGTGGGCTCAACCACCTGCTTTGAAGGGTGCGCGCCCGCCGTTGACACGCCCGCCCGTGCTGACGCTCAAAGTGCCCAACGGCGCACCGAAAGAAGCAGAGGCTACCACATATCTCGATCTGGCATCCCATCCGTGGGCTGGCATGCGCGTCATGATGAACCTTGAGGTGAAGGACGTCGCAGGTCAGACCGCCGGAACCAAGCCGGTCGAAATGGTTCTGCCCGAACGCACCTTCACAAAGCCCTTGGCACGCGCCATCGTTGAGCAGCGCCGCAAGCTGATCGACGACCCGCGCTATCGTGATCAGGTGATGGTGGCGCTTGATGCGCTTACCGCCCGACCCGAAGAGTTCATCACGGACATGCGCGTGTTCCTTTCAATGCGCTCGGTGTTTCACCGTCTTGGCCGTGACCGCTCGCGCGATGCCATGAAGACTTCGGTCGAGCAGCTTTGGCAGACGGCGCTGCGCATTGAAGATGGCGATCTGTCGGAAGCCGAACGCGCGCTTCGTGATGCACAAGAGAAACTGGCCAAGGCTCTCGAAGATGGTGCCTCTGAAGAAGAGATCAAGCGCCTGATGGATGAGATGAAGCAGGCCTTTAACGAGTATATGCAGCAGCTCGCCAAGCAATCTGAAAAGGACAACGAGCAGGCAGAGCAAGACGGCAATGGCGATCAGGAACAGTTCGGCAAAGAAGAGCTGGACGAAATGATGAAGAAGTTTGAAGAGGCCGCAAAGAACGGGTCCCGCGAAGACGCCGAAAAAATGCTGGCCGAACTGCGCGACGTAATGGAGCGCCTGAAGTCCGGCAAGCCGGAGGATCAGCAAGCCCAACAGCGCAGCAAAGACCTCGAAAAGATGATGGAGAAGCTCGTTAATATGGCGTCAGAACAGCAAAAGCTGCTCGACGACACGTTCAAAGAGCAAAACGCCCAAGAGGGCAAAGACCCCGTTGAGCAGCGCGGTCAGCGCGGCGGTCAGAAGGCCAACAACGCCGGCAAACAGGGCAAGAGCGCCCAAAAAGGCAAAGGCGGTTCACCTGGGCAAGGTGAAGAAGGCCAGGAGGGCGAGGGCCAGCAAGGCCAGCGCGGCGAAGATGGTGAAGAAGGTGACGGTAGCGAACAAGGCCAGCAGGGCCAGAAAGGCCAAGGCCGTGGCAAGCTCGGCGAGCGGCAGCGCGATCTGAAGGAACGTCTCGCTGAACTCGAAAAGCAGATGAAGGATGCGCGCGCGGGAGGCTCTAAAGAATTGAAGGACGCGCAAGACGCTATGCGCGCCGCCGAAGAAGCTTTGGACTCGAGCAATATGGAAGACGCGACAGAAAACCAAGGCGAAGCGCTTGAACAAATGCGCCAGAGCGCGCAGCAAATGTCAGAACAGATGCAAAAGCAGGCCTCAAACAGGCCTGGTAAAGACGCTGGCAAAAACCGCGACCCGCTCGGCCGGCCGCAAAAGACGCAAGGACCTGATCTGGGTACATCGGTCAAGGTGCCCGATCAGATCGATGCGCAGCGCGCCCGCGAAGTGCTGGAAGAAGTCCGCCGCCGGTTGGGCGAGCCCACGCGGCCCGAAGGCGAATTGGATTATCTGGAGCGGTTGCAGAAGAGATTCTAGCTTTGCATGAGGCGGCTGGCCTTGAGCACGCCGGCCGCCGCGCGCAACTACATTTCCCCAATCGCGACGCCAGCACACCAGCCGCTCGACCAGGCCCATTGAAAATTGTAGCCGCCGAGCCAGCCGGTCACATCGACCGCTTCGCCGATACAGTAGAGCCCCGCCACGGTTGTGCTGGCCATGGTCTTCGAAGACAAGTCGCGCGTGTCGATGCCACCGAGTGTGACTTCGGCTTTGGCATAACCTTCCGATCCTGACGGCGTGGCCCTCCAGCATTTCAAACGCGCCGCAAAGTCTGTCAGCACGCGATCTGGAATGTTGCCGACAGCACCGGCGGGCAGGAACGCTGCCGCCAGCATATGCGCCAAGCGCGCCGGTAGCAGTTCTGCCAGAACGGTCTTTGCCTCCGCCAATGGCCGTGCACGTTTGCGTTCGAGGAGCACGGCTGTAGCTTCGGCATCGGGCAGCAGATCAAGTGTGATCTCACCGGGTTCCTGCCAATATGATGAGATCTGCAAAATAGCCGGGCCTGAGAGCCCACGATGCGTGAAGAGCAAGTTCTCGCGAAACTTGGCAGGCCCGCAAGACGCAATTACGGGAGTGGCGACACCCGCGGGATGCTCGGCCCCGCCAAACATACCGGCTGTCATTTTCAACGGCACGAGGCCGGGCCGTGTCTCCGTCACACGCAAACCGAACTGCCGCACCACATCGTAAGCCCAGCCCGTCGCACCCATCTTTGGAATTGAGAGGCCGCCTGTCGCAAGTACCAGCGCGGGCGCTTCAAAAATGCCGCGCGTGGTCTCTACGCGAAACCGATCGCTGCGCGAAACCGCCTTAACGTGCGTGCCAATGTGAACCTCGGCAGATGCTGCCGCACATTCGTCCAGCAGCATCGCAACGATCGCGCGCGCAGAGCCGTCGCAAAACAATTGGCCGAGTGTTTTCTCATGATAGGCAATGCCGTGCCTCTCGACGAGAGCAATAAAGTCTGCGGTTGTGTAGCGGCTCAATGCCGAGCGGCAGAAGTGGGGGTTTTGCGAAAGGAACCGCTCGGGCCGGCCGTCGAGATTGGTGAAGTTGCAACGCCCGCCGCCTGAAATCAGGATTTTCGCGCCAGCCTTGTCAGCGTGATCGAGGACAACAACGCGCTTTCCCCGCTGAGCCGCCGTCATGGCGCACATAAGGCCAGCCGCACCGGCCCCGACAATCACCGCATCATATGAAAGCACGGCTGAGGTCATAACGGTTGCTGACCAGATGGTGAAATCCCGGCTGCAAAGGCAGCCACCAGAGCCTGCTTTTGGTCACGCGTAAGCCGCTTGACGCGGATTTCCTCTTTCAGGGCCGCTGACCGCGACGGAAACTTCGCCTCATAAACCAAGCGCACGGGCCGCCGCGCTGAGGTGTAGCGCGCGCCTTTGGGTTTCTCGCCGTTGTGCTGGGAAAGGCGGCGTGCGACATCGGCGGCAATGCCCGTGTAGAGGCTGCCGTCGGAGCACTTGAGGATGTAGAGAGTGAACTCCATCTGCGCCCGGCTACACCATGGGGCCGCTGCGCACAACGGAAATGGGCCGCTTGAATGCCTGGCTGACACGTCCCCAAGGATTTTGACGACGATGCTGCGCCTGACGGAAGTGAAACTGCCGCTCGATCACGACGAGCACGCCCTGCGAACCGCTATCCTGCTGCGGCTAGGTATTGCGGAAACAGATTTTATCGCATTCACCATTTTCCGGCGCGCGGCCGACGCCCGCAAAAGATCGGCAATTAGCCTCATCTACACACTCGACGTGGAGGTGGCCAATGAGGCCGCTGTTCTTAAGCGTTTGACGGGCGAGCGTCACATCGGCCCAACGCCGGACACAAGCTACAAGTTCGTCGCTCATGCTCCGCACAATTTTCGTGAGCGTCCAATTGTGATTGGAACCGGACCATGCGGTTTGCTGGCGGGGCTCGTGCTGGCACAGATGGGTTTTCGGCCGATTATTTTGGAACGTGGCAAGATCGTTCGCCAGCGCACCAAGGATACATGGGGCTTCTGGCGCGGCGGGGCGCTGAATCCAGAATCCAATGTGCAGTATGGCGAGGGCGGCGCGGGCACCTTCTCAGACGGCAAGCTCTACAGTCAGATCAAAGATCCGCACCATCTGGGCCGCAAGGTGCTCACTGAGTTCGTGAAGGCTGGCGCACCTGAAGAAATTCTCTACGCAGCTAAGCCCCACATTGGCACGTTCCGGCTGGTGACAATTGTTGAAGGCATTCGCGCGCAAATCGAAGCCCTCGGCGGCGAGTACCGGTTTGGATCAAGGGTCACAGATCTCAACATAGAAACAGGACCAAAAGGCACGCGGCTTGTAAGCGGTGTCACACTCGAAGACGGCAGCCAAGTGGATGCCCGCCACGTCGTTCTGGCGGTGGGCCACAGCGCACGCGACACATTTCACATGCTTTACGAGCGCGGCGTTTACATCGAAGCCAAACCGTTTTCGATTGGCGTCCGGATTGAGCATCCGCAATCGCTTATCGACGCATGCCGCTATGGAAACAACGCGCACAACCCCATTCTTGGCGCGGCAGACTACAAGCTGGTGCACCACTGCAAAAACGGCCGTGCGCTGTACAGCTTTTGCATGTGTCCAGGCGGCACAGTCGTCGCAGCAGCGTCAGAACCGGGCCGCTTGGTCACCAACGGCATGAGCCAATATTCACGCTCCGAACGCAACGCCAACGCCGGCATCGTCGTCGGCATCACACCAGAGGTAGACTATCCTGGCCATCCGCTGGCCGGCATCGCCTATCAGCGTCACTGGGAAGAAAGAGCCTTTGCCGCCGGCGGGTCGGGATACTTGGCACCGGCGCAAACGGTGGGAGACTTTTTGGCGAACCGCGCGTCCAAAAACCTCGGCGGCGTCGTGCCATCTTACAAACCCGGTGTGACACCCACCGACTTGTCGCTTTGCCTGCCGGATTTTGCCGTCGAAGCCATGCGTGAAGCCCTTCCGGTGTTTGATCGCCAAATCAAAGGCTTTGCGCTCGCCGATGCCGTAATGACCGGCGTTGAAACACGGACGTCGTCTCCCATTCGCATCACGCGCGATGCGTCATTCCAAAGCCGCAACACACGGGGGCTATACCCGGCCGGTGAAGGTGCCGGCTACGCGGGCGGCATCTTGTCGGCAGGTGTCGATGGGATCAGGGTGGCGGAGGCTGTGGCAACCGCGATGCTCGAGATTGCGTAAGGGATGTAAGTCTGGCCCGCAAAAAGTAAAAATATCGGGTTCTGAGCAGGGCCAGAGCGGACGGGGCTAAGTGCGAGGGGACACGATTGCGATTGCATAACAATCGCATCATGCCCCCCTTTTACCCGGGGCATGCAAAGTAAAGACACTACTCCAGCCACGCACTCTTCTGTTGCGGCGGCAGCATCATCCGGCGCGGAGGCACGACAACTGTTCGCGGCCGGAAGTAAGCCGACGACTGCGAACCATACGGTGGTTGCACGCGCGGCTGTGGCATCGGCTTCACCCAGGCCAGGTTATCGCTGTTGAAGCGATCCCACGTCACGGTCACTTTTGTGCCAACCGCAATACGCGGATACAGATCGGCCACGTCCTGATTGAACATGCGGATGCAGCCCTTGGACACGGCCTGCCCGATCGTCCACGGCGCATCGGTGCCGTGAATGCGATACGTACTCGAACCCAGATACATGGCACGGTTGCCGAGCGGGTTCATGGGATGGCCGCCCGGCACCCACGGCGGCAAACGCGGATTTTCGGCGCGCATTTCGGCCGTCGGCGTCCAATCGGGATTTTCGCGTTTCATTGTCACTGACGTGACGCCGGCCCATCGGCTTTTCTCGCGGGGCACGGCGATGGGATAGCTCATCGCTTGCCCGGGCTTGATGACATGATAAAGCCGCCGGTCGCCGAACGAGACGATCAACTGGCCGGGCGTATATTGCTGATTGAAAGATACGAGATGGCGTTCGCCGCCCGACTGGGCATCTCCGCCCCACAGATTGTCAAAAAAACCTGCGGCTTTAGCCTCAGGTGGGATCGCGGCAAGGGCGAGACCCGCCACGGCAGCCGTCATCCATGCGCGCACAGCGCTATTCACAGTCATCACGATACTCCGCACTACAAAAACACAACTGACAAAGGTTCAGGCAGCAGCAGACTTTGCCGGAGCCTGAGGTTTGGAGGGATCACGAAGGTCGAGGCCCTCGAACGCTGATCCCTCAACGCAATACACAACGGTGAGGATAGAGCGGGGGTATGAAGACATCGTTTATGGGAGTGTCATTTTGCGTTGCCCGCTCCGACGTCCCTACGGAAAGCCGGCCGGTGCTCGCGATTGGAGCAAGTGGAGCGTCCAGAAAGTTCCAAAGGCCCGCCCCGGCCGGCTCCGCGAAGTGGAGTCGGGACGCGCAAAGCAAAAAAGTTCTTCTTATGTTCTCTTTTTTCTTGCTTTCAGAGCGTGCCTAGATTAGAACGCATCATGAACATGTGGCCTGGCTGCATGCGGATCATCCCCCGATGATCCTCCTCGAAACGTGTCGCGAGAGTGTTGTGATATGGACCAGGCGGCTGCACCCCCCAATCCCTCCCCCTGGTCTGCAACGCGCTTCGAACACGAAGCCGGGCCTCCGCGTTTGTGCGAGTTTTTGGAGGCCCGGCCCCCCACGTCATCCCGCCATGCAAAGCTGATCGAAGGCCTTCGCCAGCGTATTGGCGGCATCGAACGCCACGAAAGCGAGCTGGGGCCTAGAGCCGGATCTGCGCTGAGGTCTACAACGCATCGTCCCATTCCTTGGACTGTAGGGGCGCGCGAAATCGATGTCTGTCTGGGGCCGTTGGGACTCAATGCGGTAGCCATACATGAGATCAAACCTTCCACGGCCGGGGCTGGCGCGGCCGCTGCCAGCATGGGTTTTGCCCTGCGTCTGGCCGCCAACCGTCTGCAGCAGCTGAAGGCCGCGCAGCCCGAATGCGCCTCGCCGCGCATCCTATGGTGCATCACGCGCGCCAGCTTAAACGAAACCGGCGAACTCTATGCGCCGGGCCTTGCAGCCCTGGGGCTTGATCCAGCCTCCCTCCTTATCGTGGAAACCGCACGCGCCGCAGACGCACTGTGGGCCATGGAGGAAGGGCTTAAATCAGCAGGCCTCGCCTTGGTCATCGGGCAACCTGGAAAAATTGACCTGACCCCCGCGCGGCGTCTCAGCCTTGCCGCCAAACAGGCCGCCACGCCGTGCCTATTGCTCACGCCACATAACGCGCCTGCAGCAGCGGCCACCTCAACCCGCTGGCGTATCGATCCAACTCCCAGCGCGCTGCACCGCTTCGACGCCCGCGCGCCAGGTGATACGCGCGTCACAGCCACGCTTGAACGCTGCCAGCATCACCCAAGCGGCGA
>JANNXL010000189.1:0-2049 GCA_031409575.1 Hyphomicrobium sp. | reverse complement strand
AAGAATGGGTGCCGCCCCTTGGGTGGGACAAGGAGCGGCGCCACGCCCGCCCGCTGTCGTGCGCGCGGCGTCTGGCAGGCTCAGGTGGGGTGAGCGCGCCGGTTAGATGCAAGCATAGGCGAAGTCTGGCAGCGGGCAGGCCGGCCGGAGGAAGCGGTTTAGGCCTGCCGTCAAATATGCTGTCAAACGGTTAGGAGGTTCGCCATTCGGCTTGCGCTGATTGAACCATTTGAGGTCGGATCCGTCATAATGAGCGTCAGATGGCCTCCCCGTCAGTGGTGTCGATCAGAACATCCATAGGATGCTGTAAAATAGTCAAGACAACTTTAACGTGTATAAAAAACGCCGACTCATACTTCGGCATACGGTCCGAAATCGCCAGACACGGCTCGCAAGCCCTGTGTGGCTGTGGATGGCTAAGCAACCCTGGCAGCGGCAGGACCATGTAAATCAGGCACCGCGTTCCAGCCCTAAATCCTAAGCCGTTGACGCTCTTGACTTGAGGCAGAGGTCCCGTCATGACCACCGCGCGCAACCTGGCGTCTCCCACAGCCTTATCTTGTGGACGGGCCGTTCACGCTCATCAGTCTCAAGGAGGCCCGAGTGGCGTCATGAGCAGCAAAACAAAAATGAAAGTGGCCACTGGGTCCAAGGGCGGCAAAGCTGTTGCCGCTCTCAATGGTGCGTCGAAGGCTGCAAAGCCAGTTACAAAGCCGGGCAAGGTCAGTGCTGCGGCGGGTACGAAAAAAGCTGCAGCAGCGGCTGTTAAGAAGCCCGTTGCCAAGGCAGCCGCAACCTCAAAGGCAATCGCCAAACCGGCGATCAAAGCATCGCCGAGCACGAAACCAAGTCCAAAGACGGCCTCAAAGCCGGTGGCCGCCAAGTCATCGGCTGGTATCAAGCTGCCAGCCGCCAAGGCTATGGCTGCAGGGCCGCCAGCGCGCCCGCAGATCCGGGCCGCCGAACAGAAGCCGGAGAAAAAGTTGACCACACGTGCCCGCTCTACGCCGATCGTTCTGACGCCCGACTACCGGCCATCAGAGACCGAGCCCTTCATGAGCGAGATGCATCGGGCCTATTTCCGGCAAAAGCTGACGACTTGGAAAGATGAGATCATCCGTCAGACCAAGGAAACTTTGGTGATCCTGCATGAGGATTCGGTTCAGCACGCCGACATTGCTGACCGTGCCACGTCGGAAACCGATCGTTCATTGGAGCTCAGAGCCCGCGACCGGCAGCGCAAACTGATTGCCAAAATCGACTCCGCGCTCGCCCGCATCGACGACGGCAGCTATGGCTACTGCGAGGACACCGGCGAGCCGATCGGCCTCAAACGGCTCGAAGCCCGCCCGATCGCCACGCTGTCCCTCGAAGCCCAAGAGCGTCATGAGCGGCGTGAGAAGGTTTATCGGGAAGATTGAGTTTCGCCTCGCGCACGGCGGCCGGCTTCAGGAACGAGAGTCGCCGTGCGCCGGCCAAAACGGTACAACTGGTAACGAAACGTAAATTTCTGCCGCGTACCCTCAACCAATCGGAGTCTGTTTCGAGGGGCCGGCCACGTGTCCAAAGTTTTCGTTGCGAAATCATACTGGCGTTTTAGCGGGCGCTACTGGACCTTCTGGTCAGGCACATGGGCCGCATTGATAGCGGTTGTCGTGGCCATGCCCGAACCAGACACCAAGAAGGCCGCGTACGCCCAAAAGCCTCGCCCGCAGGTTGCCTCGGCTGCGGCATCGGCATCAACACCAGCGGTCGTGTCTGTTGTTGTAAAGCGCTTTGATCTCAGCGCCCTTCCCGCATCCGCTTTCGGCGATCACGATCTTGCGCGCCCGGATCGCTAAACACGTCCATTTCATCGCACCTTTCAAGCTATTGCCAATCCACCTGAGAACCGCCGCACCGGTCATTTTCCGCCGGTTTCATGGCCCTGCGAGCCGCCCAACTGAGGCGCTCCGCCTGCGCGGTTTCGCCGTACCTGGAGGGGTCTTTTGGGCGGGGCCGTTTGCTTGACACCCCTAGGGGTGGCTCATATGGTGCGCCGCGTTCACA
>JANNXL010000188.1:0-13394 GCA_031409575.1 Hyphomicrobium sp. | reverse complement strand
CGCTGGATGCGCATTGCACGCGGGCGACGTTCTTCTCCGTCGGCCGTATGGCCATTGCAGATCCCGAGACCCTGAAAGAAACCGCGCGCCGCGGGCACACAATTGCCTCTCACACGTGGTCGCACGCAAAGCTGAGTGCGGTCAGTCCGGCAAAGGCTAAGTATGAAATCGAATTGGGCTACAGTGCCGTGACCCGCGCCCTGGGCGCCCCTATTGCCCCATTTTTCCGGTTTCCCTACCTGCGCGATACCAAAGCGGCCCTCGACTATCTGAAATCGCGCAATCTCAGCGCTTTCTCAATTGAAGTGGATAGCCAGGATTTCCGCACGCGCAATCCTGGGCAGGTGCTGCGCAATGTCATGGCGCAGCTCAAGGTTGTGAAAAAAGGGATCATTCTGTTTCACGACATCCAGCCAGCCACTGCTGGAGCCCTATCAAGCCTCTTGGACAACCTGAAGGCTGGTGGATACAAAGTGGTTCACGTTGTTGCCAAGCAGCCTGGCTCAACGCTGCCCGAGTACGACGCACTGGTTGATCGCGAGATTGAAAAGAAGCGCATCGCCCTGGCCACCCAACCGCTCGCCAATCGTGCGCTGACTTGGCCAAACGAAGGATCGGCAGTGGGTGCAGCAGCGCCTGCTGCAAAGCCGCCGGATAAGCCCAGCGCGGGAAAGACGGGCAAAGACCGGACGATTCTTTCCAAGCCCGGGACGCCAACGGCTGCGAGCGAGCCGCTGCCTTGGTCGCTGCCGTCAGCCGCGTCAGAAACGAATGGTCCACCGCCTCCGCCTTCTGTGGCCCCGCCACCCCTGCGAAAGTCCCGGCCGATCTGGCAGGGGCTCGACAATGGTGATCCGTGGCGCATCAAAACATTGGGCGACTAGAGCTTCAGTCATGTGGCGATCAACACCATGCCAACGCCATTCAAGTGGCTTTCACGTCAGATTTGATGCGCAACCGCATCACT
Organism: Hyphomicrobium sp.; assembly: GCA_031409575.1. GTDB lineage: Bacteria > Pseudomonadota > Alphaproteobacteria > Rhizobiales > Hyphomicrobiaceae > JANNFX01. Next base: position 12,427 of record JANNXL010000188.1, on the reverse strand, counting down.
TTTTTGCCGTCCGGTATATGGGCTGCTTCAAGCGCTTGTCTCCTGTGGATAAATGGAGGAAAAGTTGTTTGGGGTCTTTTGAATTCGTTGGTTCTTTGGGGGCCTTGAATGACTGCGTCGTCACGTTGGTTGTGTGGATTAGCGCTTTACTTGGTATTGGCCCTACCGGCTTTGGCCCAGCCATGCGGGCCTTTTGGTGAAACGGCTGCAGCAACCGCGACAGCTGAAATCAGCACGTCAAAATCGAAGATCGCAAACCCGAGTGACGCTGTTCAGCCGCTCGGTGTCTCACGCGTGGTTGAGATCGATGCCAGCAATGGACCGCTCTTTGGCGACATGAGCAAACTTCATCGCGAGGATAGTTTCCTCGGCCCCAAAGAGATCGTGTTGACCTTCGACGACGGCCCGCTCCCTTGGATCACCAAATCCATTCTCGACACGCTCGATCGCTTTTGCACCAAGGCGACGTTCTTCGCCGTTGGAAAAATGGCACTCGCCTACCCTGACTCTGTCAAAGATGTGCTTGAGCGAGGGCATACACTGGGTTCGCACACGTGGTCTCACCCGTTGAACATTGGGCGGCTGAGTTTCGAGAAAGGCAAAGACGAGATTGAACGCGGGTTCGCTGCTGTAGCACTCGCGGCAGGTCAGCCGATCGCGCCGTTCTTCCGTTTCCCCGGTCTCAACGATTCCGATCCTCTGTTGAATCATCTGCAGTCGCGCGGGATTGCCACATTCACGGTCGATGTCATTTCGAATGACAGCTTCATCGGCAGCCCGGAACGCTTAACAGTGCGCTTGCTGGATCAAACGGAACGGCGCAACGGAGGCATTCTGCTGTTCCACGATATCAAGGCCTCGACCGCAAAGGCGCTCCCAGGCATCCTGAAAGAATTGCAGGCGCGCGGCTATAAAGTGGTGCATATGCGCGCCAAAGGGCCGGTTGTGCCGGTTGCAGCGCTCGAGGCGGAACTTGCGCCAGTTCTAACCAAATCTATTGCAGACGTGGAACCGGACACCCAGAGGTCAGGAGTCGCCGTACATCAGCTTCGCCCGTTTTATGGCTCGGCCACTTTGCTGCAGGCCCCCGCTGACGCACATGACGATGGGGCTCCCGTAACAGAACTTGCTCCGGAAGCGCGGACCCGGGAGGCGGCGATCACACTTGCGCCCCAGACGCGAGCGCTTCGCCGGCAGAAGAGACCACAGACAGCGCCCAAGGCGCCCAATGAGACCGGCGCTCACGCTACGGCAGAGGCAGAACCAAAGCAGGCCAAGTTGAAATGGCGGCCACGCCCGGTCAAGAAAGTCGTGCAGCCGGTCAATGGCACCCAGTACTTCCTATTTTGAATGGACTGCCGGCGTGGGCCAGGACCTTGAGCGACAGGCGCGCTAAAAACGCGAAACGCCCGCATCTTGTCCGCGTAAGACGAGATCCGGGCGTTTTGCAGTCACCATCAAAACACTATGGTGCGGTCGAGAAGACTCGAACTTCCACGCCGTTTCCAGCGCTACCACCTCAAGGTAGTGCGTCTACCAATTCCGCCACGACCGCGTAGTGAAATTACGACCGGAAGCACACAAAGCGCGCGCCGGTTGAAACGTGGAACTATCAGAGGCTGCCCGGCAAGGCAAGCCTCATCCGCCGCAAGGTTCTCCTGGCGGAAAATGGCGGCTTGCCGCCGTTTATCGGCTAGTATCCAGCTCCGAATTAGGAAGGATCCGCGTGCGCCCTTGCCTCAAGAGCCCCTCTTAGACGAGCCAAAATCGAAGGTCATGGAAAGGCCGGTCGAATGGGCCGAAAGCCCTTTGCCGGTGGAATACGAGGCCGCCCTTGCCGCCATGGAAGAGCGCGTTCTCCAAATCGCAGGCGGCAATGCCTGTGAAGTTATCTGGCTGCTTGAGCACCCGTCTCTTTATACGGCCGGTACGAGCGCCCGGCGTGAAGACTTGCTGAGCCCGGAGGCCTTGCCAGTTTTTCAAACGGGCCGCGGCGGGCAATTTACGTATCATGGGCCCGGCCAACGCATTGCCTATGTGATGCTTGACGTACAGGACCGGTTTGGCGGAGACGTTCGCGCCTTTACCCGCGCCCTTGAAAACTGGCTAATCCGCGCACTCGCTAAATTGAACGTCGAAGCGATTGCGGTTCCACAACGCACCGGCGTCTGGGTCGAGACAGTGCCGGACGCCTCTGGGGAAATTCTGGCCAAAATCTCAGCGATCGGCCTGCGCATCCGTCGCGGCATCAGCTTTCATGGGGTTGCGCTGAACGTGGACCCCGATCTGGTCCACTACAGCGGCATCGTTCCGTGCGGGTTGCCCGCCAGCCGGGTTACGAGCCTTGCCGACCTAGGAAAACCCGCAACCCTTGCCGAAGTTGACGCCGCTTTACACGCGGCTCTCTTGGAGACCCTGGGTTTTGAATCGCTTCTGCGAGGCGATCCACCGGCGTAGAGGATCGGCGCAGTCCAAACAAAAACGCCTGGCAACGCTTTTCGCAATGCCAGGCGCACAAACCTGAGTGCCGGATCTTTATGGTGGAGGACTGGACGATGACCCGCCTTCTGGCTCTCCGTCGCCGGAGGGGACCGGAGGCTCCTGGTCTTCGCCCCAGAGCTGACCCTTCTCAATCGTCGTCACTTCTGTCCCCTCCAATTCGTAGGGATCGTCGGCATTGCCATTGAGCTTGATGAGGCATCCTTTGAGACAGATACCTTCCAAACTCCCGCCTGGCTTTATGCTGAGATCCTGATTGGAAGAGCCCTCTACGACCGTAATCTTATGCTCGGTCTCATCGAGGTTTTTCACTGTCACCGCGCAAGCGGCAGTCGTGAACACAGTGAGCAACGACGCCAGAGCTGCCAGACCGAAACGTGACATTGGCCAGCTCCAAAGATCCGGGAACGAAATTACTTCTTCTTCTTAGCAGCCGGCTTCTTTGCAGCTTTCTTGGCGGCGGGCTTCTTAGCAGCTGTCTTTGCCTTCATGATCGTTCGTCCTTCCAGTTGAGACTCGGTCACGCCGAGTCCTTCGTTGCCCGACTCGAAGCCGGGTCAAGCGCAATGTGGTGAGAATCAAATATTTCTTCAAACGGAATTTTCCGGTGACCACTATCGAAAATGCCGATAGGTGTTGATGAGTGCACCAGGAACACATCGCATCGCTATGGATATCAATCTCGCACGCACATTCTTGATGGTCGCAGAAACCGGCAGTTTTATTGATGCTGCGCGCAAGTTGAACATCACGCAGTCGACGGTATCAGCGCGCATCAAGGGACTGGAACAACTTCTCGGCCGGCCGCTTTTTGCACGCTCAAAAAATGGTGCAGATCTCACGGCTGCGGGTCAGCAGTTCCAAAAACATGCGCTCGCACTCGTGCGCGTATGGCAGCACGCGCAACTTTCGGTGGGATTGTCTGACCAGCATCGCGACCATCTTTCGATCGGCGCGTCGATGAGTTTGTGGGATGGGTACTTGTTGAAATGGGTTGCTTGGATGCGGGCCAACATTCCCGATATCGCCATCTCAGCGAGCCAAGGCCTGCCCTCCGTGCTGACCCAGCGGCTCATCGAAGGCACGCTCGATTTGGCCGTGATGTACAATCCGTCCCAGCCGCCTGGCCACACAATCGAGCACCTTTTTGATGAGGAATTTGTGCTTGTTGCGGGCAATGGCTCTCATACGCGCCGGGGCCCGGGCGACTATGTGTTCATCGATTGGGGGCCGGAATTCCAGCAGGATCATGCGTCGGCTTACCCTGAAAGATCGAACCCCGGGCTCAATTTGGATCTGGGGGCATCGGCGCTCAGCTACATCTTGGCCAATGACGCCTCAGCCTATTTTCCAATGCGGCTTGTAAAAACTCACATTGCACGCGGGCGTCTCAGGGAGACCAAGCGGGCACGAAAGTTCAGGTACCCGGTCTATATGGTGTATCCCGAGACACGCGATGAAGAGGCCTACGAGCCAATCATTAACGGATTAAGGCGTGAGGCGGCCCGGTTTGGCTAGCGGGGCTGGTCTTCAAGCAAATTCCAAGATCACGGCATCGACAGCCAAGCTATCGCCCGCCTTGCAATTGACCTTCTTCACTTCCCCATCGCGTTCGGCCTTCAGGATGTTTTCCATCTTCATGGCTTCGACGACGGCCAGGTTGTCGCCAGCTTGGACTTTCGCACCCTCCGCGACCAGCACGGCTTTGATCAGGCCCGGCATGGGGCAGAGCAGATACTTCGACATATCCGCCGGGACTTTCTCCGGCATCAGGGCTGCCATTTCGGCTTCGCGCGGCGTGTAGACATAGGCCGTTGCGATAATGCCGCGATAGGCCAGCGTGTACCCATTAAGCGCCGTGCGCACCTGAACGGACAGCTTCTTGTCACCAACCTGACCGGTCCAAACCGGATCGCCCGGTGCCCAAGCAGACATAATCTCAACCGTCTTGCCGCGCACGCCTTTGGCATCCAGATAGGTCACGTACGATGGCTGGCCGGCAACACCCGACACTTCCACGGGTTGCGCAGCTTCGCCCAGATGAACGACGCGGGACTTGGCAAACTGCACCTGCCCGCCGAGCATTTGATGGGTAATCGCACGGCGCCGTGTGTTGGAGATGTGGTCGATGGCCGAGGCAACGGCTGCCAGAAGTTTTAGTTCGCCGTCGTTGGGCGTACGGGCGGCGAACCCGTCGGGATATTCTTCCTTGATGAACCCGGTCGACAACTTGCCCTCTCGCCAGCGCGGATGCTGCATGACGGCCGACACGAACGGAATGTTGTGCTGGATACCGTCGATGTAGAAGGCGTCAAGAGCGTCGGCCTGGGCGTCGATGGCAGCAATTCTAGTCGGCGCGTGGGTCACAAGCTTGGCGATCATCGGGTCGTAGAACATCGAGATCTCGCCCCCCTCTTCAACGCCCGTATCGTTGCGCACCGTAATGTCGCCGATTTTTTCTTCAACCGGCGGGCGGTACTTCACCAGACGCCCAATGGACGGCAGGAACGACCGGAACGGGTCTTCGGCGTAAACGCGGCTTTCAATGGCCCAGCCGTTCAGCTTTACGTCCGACTGCTTCATCGGCAGCTTTTCGCCAAAGGCTGACCGGATCATCAGCTCAACGAGGTCAACGCCAGTGATGAGTTCGGTGACGGGATGTTCGACCTGCAGGCGCGTGTTCATTTCGAGGAAGAAGAACGAGCGGTCCTGGCCGGCCACAAATTCAACGGTGCCAGCCGAATCGTAGCCCACGGCCTTGGCCAGTGCCACGGCCTGCTCGCCCATGGCCTTGCGCGTCTTTTCATCAAGGAGCGGCGATGGGGCTTCTTCGAGCACCTTCTGGTTGCGGCGCTGGATAGAGCATTCGCGCTCGCCAAGATAGATGACGTTGCCGTGCTTATCGCCGATCAACTGGATTTCGATGTGGCGCGGGTTGACGATGAACTTTTCGATGAACATGCGGTCGTCGCCGAAGCTCGCCATGGCTTCCGAGCGCGACGAGTTGAAGCCATCGGTTACCTCCGCCTTGCTCCAGGCAATGCGCATGCCCTTGCCGCCGCCGCCCGCCGACGCCTTGATCATGACCGGGTAACCGATCTCATCGGAGATCTTCTCGGCATGCGCCGCGTCCGAGATTTCACCAACATACCCCGGCACCGTCGATACCTTGGCTTTGACGGCAGCCTTCTTGCTCTCGATCTTGTCGCCCATGGCGGCGATCGCGCCAGGGTTGGGACCAATGAACACGATGCCCGCCTTGGCGAGAGCAACGGGAAAGGACTCACGCTCCGACAGGAACCCGTAACCCGGGTGCACGGCTTCAGCGCCGGTCTTCTTGCACGCGTCAACGATCTTTTCGATCACCAGATAGGACTGAGCGGCCGCCGCCGGACCAATGTGCACGGCTTCGTCGGCCATCGCGACGTGCATCGCTTCGCGGTCGGCATCCGAATAGACGGCCACCGTCTTGATGCCCATGCGCTTGGCCGTTTTCATAACCCGGCAAGCGATCTCGCCACGGTTGGCAACCAAAATCTTCTTGAACATCGCCCGTCAGGCCCCGCGTTTCTTGGATAGCAAAGGAGGATATGACCCGGAGTTCTAGACGGGTCCGCCGCCTGCGTAAACCGCTCGAAAGGCGGCAAATTGGTTACTTTGGAAGCTTCAATGCGTGCTTCGATGCGACTTCGAATACGTTCGACAGCAGCGCAGAGCTCATATTACTTGTCGCTGTAGTTGACTGGCACCGGCAAAAGGCTAATCGCTGCGTCGACCTGCGAGATATCAGTCTTGAGGCCGGCCAGTTCACTTGGTTCGGGCTGGGTGTCCGAAAGCCGGTCAAAAGTTAAGCGGCTTGACTCAGCCGGGCCGCTACGTCCTTCAGCGCGGGATGCACAGAGGCACTTTCGCGGTGCAAAAACTCCAGCAGCGCGCGCTCATTGTCCGAGACGCGGCCGTTGGCACCCAAACGCTCAGCCAGCCAAGTGGCTTCACCTTCGGTGATTTCCTCGTTGGTAATGATCTCGATGCGTTGACGCTCGAGCCGGGCTAAGGCGCGCTCTTCAGAGCTCTGCTCGCCGTAGGAATCCCAAACCGATTTCAGGCTCTGGCTGGCGACAGCTTTGGCAAACGCCGCGAGCGAAAGCTCATCACGCTTTTCAAGCCAGGTTCCTTCGCACAACGCTTCGTCTCGTGCCGGAATGGAATACCCCGACGTGGCCATCACGACATTGGCAATCGCTTTGACGAAAAAGTCCGTCCAGCCGCTATTGGGGCCAGAGGTTTCGACAGCGTCGTTGATGGCGAATAGCATTTCAGCTTCCGCGCGCGTGATACCGACGTTGCCATCGCCGCCGAAAGCGAACACGATCCGGCGCAGCAATGCGATATCATCGGCGCTGATCTGATTGATCAGCGTGACACCTGTCGAGCGCAAAGGCCCGTTGCCATCGACCACGGCAAGCCGGATCTGGTCGAGCGCAAAGCCAACGAGACTGGCCGGTGACCAGCGCGATTTCTCCAAAACATTGACGATCAGATCGAACTCAGCACGGGACTGAACCCTGCCATCGCGCGCGCAACGGCCAATTAGCCACGCTGCATTCTCAGAGGTCACATAGCCTTCGGGCTGCGCCTGATGAACAATAAAGTCAGTCAGGGCTTCGACGAAAAACGGCGTCCAAGCCGGGTCTTGTACGGGGCTGGCGCGGTTAACCGCAAACAGCATTTGAGCTTCTTCGGGAGCAACGATTCCGTCGGCGTGAAATGCCGCGCGCAGGGCTTTGACATCGACGTCCTTGATGCTGCCCCGCTTAATGATTTCATCAATACCAACGGCTTTCAACGCGCCCATCGCAACACCCCGAAGCAACAAAAAACTTGTTACGGGAGGTTAGGCAAACTTGCTTACCAATGAGCTAACAGCTGCGTTGGAATGTAACTCTGGGTGGCGCTTCTGGCTCGCGTTTGCAGAAAAGACACAGGAAGGTCTAAGCGCTGGCCTTTGATATCACTACGGAGACCTGCTGGCCGGAATATCCGATAAAGCGGTAGTTTAAGTTGTACTGGGCGACCCACTCGAAGAACGCTTTATATTCGTGCTGCTCGTAACCTTTGTAGTTGAAGAACTCATCGAACACGACGACGGCACCGGGCAGCAATCGAGACACCGTTAGATCGAGCACGGTCTTGGTCGACGAATAAATATCGCAGTCAACATGGAGAAACGCGATCGGGCCTTGGTTAGCAGCCAGGAATGGCGGCAGCGTTTCGTTGAACCAGCCTTCGACCAGCGTGACATTGCCCGGTACCTTGGGTTTGATACCGCCACGATCGAAATTGATTTTGGAGTACCGCGAACCCGCCCAGTCTTCAGGCAGGCCGCGGAAGCTGTCGAAGCCAAAGAAGCTGCGTTTCGGCCAGAGCTTGGCCAGATGATTGATCGTGGTGCCCTTGTAGACCCCAAACTCCAACGCCATGCCTTCATCCGGCGCCTGCTGGAAGGCCATCTGCAAATGATCGAGCTTGTTTGCGGCAAACAACGCCTCCGGCATCTTGGCCTCGACGAAGTCGGCGGCCTGCATGAGTGCCCGGCGCGCCAGCTCCTCGCGCAATGCAGACGCAGACTCGCGCCACACATATTCGCGTGAGCGCGCAACAGGCCCGCGCGCCAGCGATGACAGCGCGCCAGTAATTGCCCGTTTGATGGCCATGCTCGTTCCTTCCCGGGCTCACGCCCGTGCCATTAAAATATGTAGCCGTGCGCTTTGATCTCGCTGGCGTACCAGCCCGCCACCAAGGCGGTGCTGCGGCTGTCATAAAATTCGCGGTAGCGGTCTTTGGGTTTGTCACTGGCGTTGGCGATGGGCAGGTCCAGACCGGAGGGGAGACCGATGGTCTTTAGCGCCGCCTTGAAATCACCGTTGACGTTCTCATAGCGTCCCACAAAGTCGACGGCCACTTTATTGTCAATCGTGTAGATGTCCCACGATGAATACCGTGCTTGCTTGGTTTGCGTCAGGAAGCTTTGAAAGCTCGGCCGCTGAGCCAGATCGCGTGTCTTGTAGAAGTAGATCGAGACTTGCGCATCCCACGGGTTTCGCACGAACGCGAACTTGTAGTAGCTCTTCCAGACAGCTTCGCCGAGGTACTGCCGGGCGCGGAACGCCGGCATGTGCTCATAAAAGCCGACACTGGGATGATAGAGCCGCTCGGGGCGCCCCAGCACGCGCCGCCACAGCGGGCGGTTCGGCTTATCAGGGTGTTCGATGCGGTAGTTCTGCCCGGCAATCGCGCGCTGGTCGGCCAGATCGCCCCGCGTCGGGGTGATGATGTCTTCGGCACCGCACACCTGCGACAGCGCGATTTCCATACTCGAACTTGCCGTCTTCACGGTCTTCATGAAAATGAACTTGTGCGTGTGGGAGACAATCATGCGTGCTTAGTGCTCATGAGCTTTGTGCTGCCCGGAAAGCCGCGACGCGAGATGGCGTATATTTTCCGCAGCCCTCATGCGCACAAAACGGGTGGCATCGCCCGGCTTGCGGGGCCAAGTGCGGAAGCCGGCGCGCGAACGGCGCACGGTGCTGATTGCTTCCAGATGCGCAAAGTGGCGCGCCAGCCGGTTTCGCCACCAGTCATGCGAACGGATCGTGACGTGGGCGTTGCGGCCGTCGGACAGCAATTTCTTGGCCGGCTTCGTGTCGATAATGATCAGCGCGTCGCGGCACAAGCTGCGCATTTCCGCAATCACGGCGTCGAGATCGGAGTCTTCGATATGCTCGAGAACGTCCACGTTTATGAGCAGATCAAACACGCCCGCTGGCTTTTGCGAAAACGCCGGGATGGCAGGATCATAGCGCACCAAGCTGGCCGGATAGCCCAGTTCGAGCATGTCGACGAGTTGTGACTGTCCGCAGCCATAATCCACGATCGAAGCCGGCTTCAAAAGCTGGATTTCAGGTCGTATGAAACGCAGGTTCTTGACCGACGTCGTGCCATAGGCCGCCGATGCGTGGATGCGCCGGTATTGATCGATCAATTCGGGATTGCCCGTCATTCTCTAAACTCTGCCGAAGGCGCGGATGTGTTGCGCAGCCAATAGCCTCGTGGCCGGAGCGTCGCAAGCCGGGTTAACCCGTTTCTCAGGTCTGGGAAAGTGCGCCTTATTGCTTTGCGCGCGGCGGCTCGCGTTCCGAGAAGCCGGCCGGGACGCGCAAAGCAAAAAAGAGCCGCCAGGAGGAATGGCGGCTCAGGAGCAGTTGGGAAACTGGAAAAGGTGTCGAGGCGTCTGTCGCTTAACGGCCGAAACGCGGTAGCCAGCTTGCGCGATGCAAGTTGTCATTGGCTTCGCTTTCAATGCGCTGGTCAGCAGCATCTTGCATTTTAAAGAGGATTTTTTTTTCGCTGCGAGACAGGTGCCCGTCGGACTCAAAAGTTGCTTTTACTTCAGCGATTTCGCGCTGTTCTTTGCGTAATTCGCGGCCTTCACGCCACGTAATCGAGCCCTGGCGGCGGCCTTGTTCGATCAATTGCGCCTGCTCGTCGAGACGGGCTTCATTTGAATGGGCCAAGGCCGAGCCAGCGCCGGCCAGAACAAGTGTCACGGCCAGAAGGGTCTTCGTTGTCGGTGTCATCTTAGTCATCGGAACATCTCCTCGTGGGGGTTTGCTTTGTCTTGAGATGGACCCTAGCCCCCATGGCTTGAACCAAAACTGAACGCCGTTTTCATATGCCGTTCATCCACAGCCGGCCCTTTTCTTGGATCTCGTTGGCAGAAGGCCGCAGGACAAGCAGGTTGCATCTGGCATTTTTGGATAATATAACATTCACTACCACCGGACGGAATGTTGGATCCCGCCCACGCATTTCAAAGCGGATGTCTCACTATGCAAACCGGAATTGCCGAACGGCTGGCCGTTGCGGGCCTCCTGTCAGCCCTCATCTGGCTGACAATCTGGATGGCCTTGCACGCCTGAAACGATGCATTCGAGTTAGAGAGCATGACACCGGCCTCCGCAGCGCCCATCTTGACCTTCGACCGCGTTACCTTTGGTTACGATGGTCACCCAGCCGTGCATCATCTGCACGGCACCGTGCCTGCGGGCTCACTGCTCGCCGTGATCGGACCGAACGGCAGCGGCAAGTCGACCTTGCTCAAAGGACTCGTGGGGGCCCTGCGCCCGCTTGAAGGCCGCATCGATCTTGATGGCCTATCGCGCCACGACATTGCTTACTTGCCGCAACAGGCCGAAATTGATCGCACTTTCCCGATCACGGTTTCCGAACTCGTCGCCATGGGTCTGTGGCGTAAGGCCGGTATCTGGGGCCGTATCTCGGGATCGCACCGCGAAATCATCGCGCGGGCGATTTCAAGTGTCGGGCTTGAAGGGTTCGAAGCCCGCACGCTTGACACGTTGTCAGGCGGCCAATTGCAGCGCACGCTCTTTGCCCGGGTTCTCACGCAAGATAGTCCACTGATCCTGCTCGACGAGCCCTTGAACGCCATCGACAGCAAAACCGCTGCCGATCTCATCGCCCTCATTCATCGCTGGCATGACGAGCGCCGCACGGTGATTGCAGTGCTGCACAACCTCGATCTCGTCAAAGAACAATTCCCGCAAGCGCTGCTGCTTGCTCGCAAAGCCATCGCATGGGGTGCCTCTAGCGACGTGGTCACACCGGCCAATCTCCTGCGTGCCAGGTCCATGTCGGAATCCTGGGACGAAAAAGCCCCCTGGTGCAGCGGCGCGGTACAACACTCATGAGCCTTAATGAAGCTCTCATAGAGCCCTTCACCGCTTACGCCTTCATGGCACGGGCTCTTGCAGGGTGCGTCGCGCTTTCATTTGGCGCAGCTCCCGTCGGCGTCTTCCTGATGTTGCGCCGCATGAGCCTGGCTGGCGATGCCATGGCGCACGCCATTCTACCGGGAGCTGCTATCGGGTTTCTGATCTCGGGTCTGCATATTTTACCGATGACGCTCGGCGGTATGATTGCGGGGCTGACGGTGGCACTGCTGGCGGGCCTCGTTTCGCGCACCACTGTGCTCAAGGAAGATGCGAGCCTTGCTGCATTTTATCTGATTTCATTGGCGCTCGGCGTGCTCATAGTCAGTATGAAGGGCACCAACGTCGACCTCTTGCACGTGCTGTTCGGAACTGTTCTAGCGCTCGACGACACGGCCCTCTACTTTCTGGGTGGGGCTTCAACCGTCTCATTGTTCGTGCTGGCAATCATTTACCGGGCGTTGATTGCTGAATGTGTCGATCCTGGATTCTTGGGTATCGTCAGCCGTAGCGGCAGCATCGCGCATTTGTTGTTCCTGTCGCTGGTGGTGCTCAATCTCGTGTCCGGCTTCCAGGCCCTGGGTACGCTTCTCGCAGTTGGCATGATGATGTTGCCAGCCGTCGCATCTCGCTTTTGGGCGCGCACGCTGCCCGGCATGATGAGTGCAGCAATTGCGGTCGGTTTGCTGGCGAGTGTTGCCGGGTTGCTGGTGTCGTTCCACTTCTCGGCTCCCTCGGGCCCAGCGATCACGCTCGCGGCGGGTGCGGCCTACATCGTTTCGCTGATCTTGGGCCCGCAAGGCGGGTTGTTCTGGAAGCTGCTGCCGCCCCGGCATCGCACAGCATAAAACGAACCACTGGAGAGTACCGTGAACCCATCACTACGACGCATGTGCGCGGCTATGGCTGTGAGTTGGAGCCTGTCTGCGAGTGCAGTGGCTCAAGATAGAATTCCGGTGGTCGCATCGTTTTCAATCCTTGCAGACATGACCCAGCGCGTCGGCGGTGATCGCGTTTCCGTCCTGTCGCTGGTCGGCCCTGAAGAAGATGCCCACGTCTATCAGCCGACGCCTGCCGCGGCGGCCGCTGTGAGCAAGGCTCGGTTGATGGTCAGCAATGGCCTGGGTTTTGAGGGTTGG